>CAYOTD010000498.1:0-4360 GCA_964406685.1 uncultured Solibacteraceae bacterium
AAGACGACCCTCGCCAGCGACGAGAGATGGCAGGCGCTGCTCGACCGCGCCCACCCGCCGGGCCAGTACAAGCGCTGGTTTCTGCGCGCGCTCCAGGAGAGTTTCGACGCCCGCAAACATCCTTACGGCTGGGACACGCCGGAGTATCGGCCCGACACGCAGTGGCTCAGCGCGGCGGTCCTGCGCTGCCCGCCCGACAAGCCGCCATCGAGCGCGCCGGGGCCGTACAGCGGCGACACCATCGACCGCGCGGCCCCCGCCAAGTGCTGGCTGCGGCGGCGCGAGATCCCGCCGGTCAAGGAGACCGGCGTCAAGGCCGCGCAGTTGGCCGAGTCGGGCCGGGTCGAGTGGCTGCGCGATCCCGAGGATTGGTTCGAGTCGCGCATCCCGGGCTCGTTCCGGCTGGACCGCTCGCCGGTGGCGCGCGAGCTGGGCCCGGACGAGTGAGAATGCCCCAACAACTCGTTCGCGACGTTCGAATTCGCCACGCAGATGGTCGGCTTCCCCAAGTGGTCCATCGACGCCCCGGCGGGGACCATCGTCGAAGCCATGCCGCAGGAATCCCACGACCCGGCGCGGACGGCGTGGCTCGACACGCATCATTTCAGTTGGTCGCGCTTCATCTGCCGTGAGGGCGTAAACCACTTCGAGGCGTTCGACTACGAATCCCTCCGCTGGCTGCAACTGAGCGTGCGCAACGCCTCGCGCCCGGTGCGCATCCGGGATGTCTCGATTCGCCGGCGCGAGTACCCCTGGCCCCACCTGCCGGATGTGCGCACCTCCGACGAGGGGCTCCAGCAGTTGTTCGACGCCGCGGCGAACACGATCCGCAACAGCGTCATCGAAACCGCGGTGGACGGCATGGGCCGCGAGCGCCAGCAGTACAGCGGCGACGGCGGGCACCAGTTGCACGCCGTGCGCTGCGCTTTCGGCGACACCCGCGCCCCGCGCCGCTACCTGCGGACCTTCAGCGAGGGCCTGATGGCCGACGGCTACTTCGCCGATTCCTGGCCCGCCTACGACCGCCTCGCCCGGGTGTCGCAGAAGCAGATGGACGGCGCCTTCTGGGGTCCGCTGCTCGACCACGGTGTGGGATTCAACTTCGACTGCTGGAACCACTACCTGGAGACGGGCGACGCCGAGGCACTGCGCGAGCCCTATCCGCGGCTGAAGCGGTTCGCCGAGTACCTGGAGCGGTCGATCGCGGCCGGCGGGCTGCTGCCGGTGGAAGACCTGGGCATTCCCACCGTCTGGATGGACCATCAGGCCTACAAGCGGCCCCGGCACAAACAATGCTCGTTCAACCTGTATGTGGCGGGGATGTTGCGGCTGGCCCTCGCGCCCATAGCGAACCTGTTCGGCGAGAACGCGCTGGCGCGGCACTACCTCGATGTCTCCGGGCGGATTCTCAACGCCGCCGTCAAGCGCTTCTGGAGCGCCGAGCGGGAGATGTTCGTCGACAACCTGCCCTGGCTGAGCGAGGAAGGCGAAACGCGCCTGAGCGACCGGACCCTCGCCATGTCGATCCTGTTCGACCAGTGCCCGGGCGGCAACACGTGGAAGGCGGGCGAGACGCTGGCGGCGGCGCCCGCGCACATGGGCCTGTCGTACCCCTGCAACGCCGGCTGGCGCTACTGGGCGCTGGCGCGCGCGGGCCGCGTGCAGCCGATCCTGAACGACTTCCGGCGCCGCTGGGCCACCATGCGCTCGGTCCTCGACAACACCACGATCCAGGAGGATTGGACCGCGCCCTCCGACGGCACCGCTCAGTGGAGCCACTCGGGCGTGGCGCCGCTCTACATCGCCTACATGGACCTGGCCGGCATCCGCCCCACCGAGCCCGGCTTCGCGCGCTGCCGCATCCGCCCCCAGTTGGGCGACCTGCCGGATCTGAAGCTGACCGTGCACACCGTCCGTGGCGACATCGCCTTCGAAGCGCGCGCCGAAGGCGGCGGCCACCGCATCCGCGTGGCGCTGCCCAAGGGCTGCGACGCCGAGATCGTGCGTCCCGACGGAGCAACGCGCACCCTCACCGGCGGCAGCTCGCTGAACATGCTGGTGGTGAGTTCCACCGTCCGCTGACAGGCGAGCGGATTTGACAAAGAGCCTCCCGCCGGGTTAGCGTATGAACTGTTTCACCAATGCGTTCAACGATTCGTGAGGTAGCGAAGAAGGCGGGCGTCTCGGTGGGGACGGTCTCGCGCGTGATCAACGGCCACGGCGACGTCAACCCGGAGCTGAAGCGGCGCGTCGAGGCCGCCATCCGCGCTCTCAACTACCGCCCCAACGCCCGCGCGCAGAGCTTCGCCCGCGACACCGCCTCCGTCATCTCCTTCATCCTCAGCAACCGGCAGTTCTCGCACCAGTTGCACTCCGTCATCCTGCAAGGAGTCGAGGAATACTGCGAACAGGCGGGCTACCTGGTGGTCTTCACGCGCTTCGAGTACACCGCCGCTACGGCCCCGGAACAACTCCGGTTGCCCCGGGTGCTGCGCAGTCACGGTGTGGCCGACTCGGTGATCCTGGCCGGCAACAACTACCCGAACCTGGTCAGGCTTCTCGACGACATGGAGGTTCCCTTCGCGCTGCTGGGCAACAACTTTCTGTCTCCCGAGCCGTTCCGCCCCTTCGATCAGGTGCGGGTGGACGACCGCAGCGGCGCGCGAGAGGCCGTCGATTACTTGATTTCTTTGGGGCACAAACGCATCTGCTATATCGGTGACACTTCCCTGCCCTGGTTCCGCAACCGCATGGAAGTCTACCTGGCCGTCATGGCGGAACGCGGCCTCCCCGTCTGCGCGCAGACGGTGGCGCTGTCGGAGGATTACTACACCAACGGCTGGGCGCACGCCGAGCGCATCCTCAGCGGGCGGGACCGTCCCACGGCCGTTTTCTGCGGCGCCGACGAGATCGCCCACGGCGTCTGCGACTTCGCACTCCACCACCGGATTCAGGTTCCCGACGAGTTGAGCGTGATCGGCTTCAACGACACCGCCTGGGCTGGCGTCCGCGTACCTCCGCTCACCAGCGTGAGAGTGAATCCGATGCTGATGGGCCAGCAACTGGCCCGCATGGCCATCGAGAAACTGCGCGCCCCCAACCAGCACGTGCCGGAAGTCGTGCTCCCCTCCACTCTGGTAAAGCGCGGCACGGTGAATGTGCCCCCGCAAATCTCCGATTGACTTGAACCGGCGGCAAAAGTATGATTGACTCGATATGGTGAACCAGTTCATGAACACACGGACATTCTTGCTTCTGTTTCTGGCCGCCGCCGCGGCCCTGGCGCAGGTTTACTATGGCAGCCTGACGGGCACGGTAACCGACTCCACCGGCGCCGCCGTCGCGGGCGCCACGATCACGGTCACCGAGTTAAGCAAAGGCACGGCGGCCAGAACCGTCTCCAACCAGGCCGGTATCTACCTGGCCGGCAACCTGACGCCCGGCCGCTACCGGTTCGAGGCCGAGGGAGCGGGCTTCAAGAAGTTCGTCCAGGAGTCGGTGCTGGTGGAATCCGGCCGCGCCTTCACCATCGACGTTGCCTTGCAGGTGGGCGTTGTGAGCGAGTCGATCACGGTCTCCGGCGCCGCTCCGATCCTGGAAACCGAATCCGGCAAGACGACGGTGACCATGAACGGAGACATGGTGGCCAAGATGGTGGTCGCGCCGGCGGCCCACGCCGACATCCGCACCATCGTCACCACGCTGCCGGGAACGTCGTACGGCACAGACACACGGATGATGATCTCGGGCGCGCGCAGCAACGAGGTCCGCTGGGACTACGACGGCGTAGTCAGCCGCAACCCCACCAACGGCATGGCGGGCGCCGAGCACACCCTGAATATCCAGGCCATCGGCGAGTACAAGTTCACCCTGGTCAACGCGGGCGCGGAATCGCCCGCCCCGGCGCAGTTGTCGTTCCTCACCAAGAGCGGAGGCAACGATTTTCACGGCAACGTCTACTGGTTCACGCACCACTCGTTCATGGACGCGGGCAATCACAACCTGCCCGCCGGTGCCAAGGTGCCGTTCTCCCGGCAGACCTACCTGGGCTACCAGGTCACCGGCCCGGTGTACTTCCCCAAGCTGTACAACGGCAGGAACCGGACCTTCTTCATGAACACGTTCGAGTACAACAACATGCCGTCGCGGACGTTCTCCTACACCACCATGCCCACCACCGCCATGCGCGCCGGCGATTTCTCCAACTACCGCAGCGCCGCCGGGGCGATGATCGCCATCAAAGATCCCACCACGGGCCAGGCGTTCGCCGGCAACCAGATCCCCACCTCGCGCATCTACGCGGGTTCGCAGAACTTCCTGAACGCCTACCGGCAGGCCTACGGAGCCGATCCCGATACGC
>CAYOTD010000499.1:0-4358 GCA_964406685.1 uncultured Solibacteraceae bacterium
GGGGCGTTCCGCGGGGCGTGGGGCTACGCCGTGATCGTTACGCACCGGGACGGATCGACGGCGCCGCAGCGCTTGCCCCAGGCTCGCGATCGCAAATCGGCGCGCGCGGCGGCGGCGGCCCTGCTGCCAACGTGCGCCTGCCCCGTCTGCGCGACCGCGACACAGCGCCCCTCGGACGCCGTGGCCGTCGACATCTACCGCGCCGTGGCCCTTGGGGCCGGGGACCGCGCGGTCTGGGAGCGCCTGGAGCGGCTCGACGTCGTGGCGTTCCCGCGCCGCCGGGACTGGTGTGTCACCAAGGCCGGGGAGCGGCGCCCGCTGGACGCCGCCGAGCAGGAGGACGCCGCCATCGCCGCGCTGGCCGACCGCCTCGCCGCGATCCGCGCGGAGTGGTCCGAGGCCGAGCTGCGCGCGTTCTGGCGCCGCCTCGAGCAGGAGAACTGGGCGACCGCGACCGCCTCCCAGCGGGAGGCCGCGTGGGCCGCCGCCCTGGCCGCGTTCGCGCAGGCGGACGTCCGCGCGCTCCTCGCCCCATGGCTGGCGGCGATCACCGCCGACGCGGGCGCCTGGGCCGCCGCGACGCGGGCGCAGCTCCAGGCGGCGCTCTTCCCCACCATCGACGCGGCGCTGTCCCAGGTGGACGCCGCCGCCGTGGACGCCGTGGGATCCCAGGCCGGGCTCTTCGTGCGCGACGCGCTGGGGCAGGAGGCCGCGTGGCTCACGGCGCGCGGGCGCGAGGTCGTGGCGCAGGGGCTGCGCGACGGGCTGGGGCGGGAGGCCATCGCCGCGGACCTCCGCGCGGCGCTGCCCGAGATGTGGGCGGCGTACGGCGAGAACTACGCAACGGCGGTGGCGAGCAACGCCATCGTGCGGGCCAGATCCATCTCCCAGGTGGGCGCGTACGAGTCGGCGGGCGTCGAGCGGCTGGAGATCCTCGCCGTTATGGACCAGCGCACGTGCCCGATCTGCGAGGCGATGGACGGTCAGACCTTCGCCGTGTCGCACGCGCGCGGCATCCTCGATGCGGCGGCGGCGGCCACGACCATCGAGGAGCTGGCCGCGGCGAGCCCGTGGATGCGGCTGCGCCGCGATCTGGAGACGGGGGAGCAACTGATCGAAACGACGGCGGGGCACGCGGTGGGGCACGTGCGGGGCGGGCGCGGGATCGCCACGCTGACGGGGGACGACCTGGCGACCCAGGCCAACGTCGCGCCGCCGCCCTACCACCCGCGGTGCCGCTGCACCACGGTTCTTGCCGTATAGCAACGAAAGGGGTGCCACTGTGGAGATCATGATCCGGAAGCAGCTCGACCCGCGGGTCGCCTTCGACGGCCTCAGGCTAGACGCGGCCTCGCTGGCGCGACTAAAGTTGGGGGTGGTGGCGGCTGTCAAGGAGTCCTTCGGCGATGTGCAGACCATCTCGAGAGCGGACGCTGACCGGCGGATGGACGCCGCCGTGCGCTTCGTGCTGCGCTGCGTGGGGGACCTGTTCATGACGCCCGACCGCGCCCTGGCGTTCCTGCCCGCGGCGCTACCCGTGGAACTCGCGGGGCTTGAGTACCCCGTCCCTACCGGCGCCGTGTACCGCGTGCCGGAGAGAGGAACCGTGCAGGCATGAGGACCGAAAAGCGGAAGATGACGCTGGTGGAGCTGACCAAGCACAACTGCGCGGAGGCGGAGGCGCTCGTCGCGCAGCCGGATCCCGCGCGCGCGGCGATCCTCAAGGCATCGCTCGAGGCGGCGGCCAAGGCCGAGCCGGGCGCCGAGATCGAGGTCGACGTGCCCGCGCCGGACCCGGTGGCGGCGGACCTCGCGGCCGTGCACGCCAAGCTCGACAAGCTGGCCAGCGCCGTCGAGGCGTTCGCGGGCGGCGTGACGGCCAAGGCGGCCTACGACGCCGTCGTGGCGAAGCAGGGCGTGGCCGTGAACCTGGCCGTCGAGATGTTGACGGCGTACGTTGCGCGGATACAGGGGATCGCAGCGCAGCTTCAGGCAGGCGGCGCGGACATCGACAAGGAATCGCTCTGGGGCGCTTTCCGCTCCTATAACGTTGAAGAGGCCGTCGAGAACGCGCTGACCGTGCTCGGCAAGGCCGAGGGCGCCGACGCGGCCGTGCTCGCCGAGGTCGGCAGCACGCTCAAGGCGGCCTTCGTCGCCAAGACGGGCGCCGACGACGCCGCGAAGAAGGCGGCCGACGAGGCCGCGGCCAAGGCGGCGGCGGACAAGGCCGCTGCGGATGCCGCCGCGACCGACGAGGAGGTCTGCAAGCAGTGCGGCGCCAAGATGAAGAAGACCGACACGGTCTGCGCGGCCTGCGGCTGGGAGCGCGGCACGCCCGTGACGACAGCCAAGGCGCACAAGTTCCCGCCGCGCTACCTGCCCAAGAAGGCCAAGTAGCGCCATGGCGCTCGACGTCTACACCGGCGTGGGGGCGGACGGCGGCACGGTGACCGTGCTCTCCGGAGCCGCCGTCGACGTGGCGATCGGCAAGGCCGCCGCGGCCTGGACGGGCGCGCCCCTGGGCGCCCCGCGGCCCGGGGCCGTGCTCACGCGCGTGGCGACCCTGACGCTTGCGCCGATCGTGCAGCGGGCCGCCCCGGCGGAGGTACTGCTCCCGCCGGCCCCCGCGGAACGTCCGGCGCCCACCGTCGACAAGCGCACGCAGCTCTTCAACGCGAGTCTGGCGCAGCCGAGCACCTACGGGCAGCACCTCGCCGCCAAGGCCGAGGAGTCCGAGCGCGGCCTGGCCACGGGCATCGTCATGGAGCCCGGCGTGACCGACACGCAGGGCCAGGTGACGTCGCCCGAGGACGTCGAGCGCGCCATGGTCTACTGGGCGTGCCACGGCGGGTCCGTCGACCTACAGCACTCGTTCGAGGCCATCATGGACGAGCGCGTGGACGTGGTGGAGAGTTGGATCGCCCGCGCGGCGTTCAAGCTCGGCGACTACGACGTCCAGCCCGGCACGTGGCTCATGACGACCAAGTGGCAGGTGGGCGGGAAATATTGGGCGGCCATCAAGGACGGCTCGTTCCGGGCGTACAGCATCGGCGGCATGGGGACAACCGTGCCGCTCGAGGACCAGGAAGAGGGGTAGGGCCGTGGCGACGCGCAAGAAGGATCTCGAGACGCGGGAGGCCGAGTCGCGGCTGACCAACGTGCACCCGTGGTTCGTGTCGCTCGTGGACTACGGCGCCAACTGGGGCGGCAAGAACCACGGCTTCGTGCTGCGGAGCGCAAGCCAGATGGCCAAGCGCGTGCCCACGGCGGACGCCTCGAACGAGGACAAGCGCAAGGCGCTCGAGGAGCGCGCGGCGAGCTACGGCATCGCGGCGCGCGACGACGCCAGCCTGTCCTACCCGGCCGGGGACCCGACGACGGAGACGCTGTACGGCGACCCGACGAACCTTGCGTACCCGCTGGGCCGCGACGACAACGAGCCGGACGCCGACCGCATTCGCAACGCCCTGTCGCGGTTCAAGCAGAACGCCGACGCATACTCCGACGAGACTTCGCGGGGCCGCGTCTACGCGCGCATCGTGCGCGCTGCGATCGCCGCGGGCATCGCCGTGTCGTTTGACGCGAGCGACCCGGTGGACGCGCTACTTCCGGCAGACCTGCGCAACGCGCTGGCCAAGGCCGACGGCCCCAAGCCGACGGCGGACGCGGGCACGTGGCAGATCCAATCTGTGGTGCTGGACAACACGCAGTTCACGCGGGAACAGGCCATCGCGTGGCTCAAGGATCACGACTTCGCGGCGGACAACCTCGACGAGACCGGCACGTCGTGGCGCGCGCGGCAGTATGATCCGGCCTATTTCGCCGAGTTCCGCTACGGCGAGTTGAAAGACGGCGTCTCCGTCGTGTACGGCATGGTGAAGGCCGCCGAGGCGGTGGGCAAGGCCGAGGCGGACGTCGACGCGGAGATCGCGATCGGCGCCGCGCTGGCCGCGCTCCCGCAGCGCGTGGCTTTGCGCGCAGAACAGCGTGCGCAGGCCGCTGCGGCCGAGGCGGCGGCGCTGAAGATGGTCGCCGACGCGCTAGCGCAGCGGGCGCCCGCCGCGCCGGGCGACAGCCTTGACGCTGCGGCCGCGCTCCATGCTACCGTGAAGGCATCGACGGCGCGCGTCCGAGAGCTCGAGGGCGCGCTGGCGGCGAAGGCCGCAGAGGTACAGGCGATGCAGCGGCAGGTGACGGCAGCGGTGGCAAAGGCGGGGCGCTTGGAGCGCCCGGCCCCAGCGCTGGCCAGCCTGGCCGAGGTCGTGGGCAACAACGACGGCGGGGGGCAGCCGCACCGGCACCCGATCCGCTACACCCGGCGCGCGGCGCCCCAGGAGGAGTGAGATGGCTCTCAACCA
>CAYOTD010000500.1:0-4353 GCA_964406685.1 uncultured Solibacteraceae bacterium
CACCGGCGCCATCGCCGATGGGGCCAACCAGGTGGAGGTGGTCGTCTACGGCTCGCTCAAGAACCTGCTGGGGCCGCACCACGGCAAGATCAACCGGGGGCTGACCTCGCCGTGGAGTTTCCGTTCGGCGCCGGCTACCCCGCCGCCCGGCGGGGGCTACGACCTGGAGGGTTACGGCCTTATGGAACAATTCCAGGTGATTCAGCGGTAGTCGCGCCGCCGGTTTTGGCGTATTCTATGGTCGGACTTCCCTCCTGTGCGGGATTAGGAGGGTAAAATGCCGATTCTCGCGAAACTGCGGGAGATGCTGGATGCCTCCGGCCTCTCCTATACGCATCATGTGCATCCGTTAGGATTCACGGCCCGGGAGGTGGCGGCGGCCGAGCACATCCCAGCCCACGAGATGGCGAAGGTGGTGGTCTATGTGGGCGATCAAGGCTACGGGATGGCCGTGCTCTGCGCCGATTCCATGGTGGATGTGATGGAACTGCGGGCGGCGCTCGGCTTGCAGCGCCTGCGGCTGGCCACCGAAGCCGAGCTGGCCGAGCTGTTCCCGGACTGCGAGCTGGGCGCCATGCCTCCCTTCGGGAACCTGTTCGGCATGCCGGTCTATGTGGACACACGGGTGTCCGGCGAGGAGACCATCGCCTTTAATGCGGGTACGCACCGGGACGTCGTGCTGATGCGTTTCCGCGACTATCAGAACCTGGTCAAGCCGCAATCGCTGCACTTTGCCCGGACGGTGGCGGCCTGATCCGCGCGGACGGCCTGGGGTAGAATCGACCCGAGGTCATCCGTGCAGATCCTGATCATTGTCAATGACGATCCCGAGAAGAGCGAGCGGCCCGTCCAGGCGTTGCGTCTGGCTCATGTGCTGTCGGAGGACGGGTCGGCCACGGTGAGGTTGTTCCTGCTGTCCGACGGCGCCTGGTGCGCGGTAGCGGGGCGGAAGCCGCTCGACAACGGACGCGACATGGAATGGATGATGCGCCGCTTCCTGGCCGGGAAGCGAGAGGTGGCCGTCTGCCAATCCTGCATGGAGGCGCGGGGCATCACCGACGGGCAGTTGATCGAGGGCGCCAGCCGGGGCAACATGGGGCAACTGGCGCGGTGGACCTCTGCCTCCGATCGGGTTCTGATCTTCTGAATTCTCCCGGAATGGCGGAGAATAGCCCTATGCGGCTATTGGCGACTCTCTGCCTGGCAGCGTGTCTGGGCGCTTCGGCCCAGGACGTGCCCATCGATATCCCCTACCAGAAGTTCGTTCTGCCGAACGGGCTCACCGTCATCGTTCACGAGGATCACAAGGCGCCCATCGTCTCGGTCAACATCTGGTATCACGTCGGGTCGAAGAACGAGAAGCGCGGAAAGACGGGGTTCGCGCACCTGTTCGAGCACCTGATGTTCAACGGCAGCGAGAACTTCAACTCCGACTACTTCAAGGTGCTGGAGAAGCTGGGCGCCACGAACCTGAACGGCACCACCAGCAACGACCGCACCAACTACTTCCAGGACGTGCCCACCTCCGCGCTGGACACGGTGCTGTGGATGGAATCCGACCGCATGGGACACCTGTTGGGCGCCATCACCCAGGCCAAGCTCGACGAGCAGCGCGGCGTGGTGCAGAACGAAAAGCGCGAGGGCGAGAACCAGCCCTACGGGCAGGTCTACAACCTGCTGACGGAAGCCACCTACCCGCCCGGCCATCCCTACTCGTGGACGGTCATCGGCTCGATGGAGGATCTGAACGCCGCCTCCCTCGACGACGTGCGCGAGTGGTTCCGCACCTACTACGGGCCGTCCAACGCGGTGCTCGCCATCGCCGGCGACATCGACGCCGCCACGGCGCGCCAGAAGGTGGAGAAGTACTTCGGCTGGATTCCGCCCGGGCCTCCGGTGGCCAAGCACCGGGCCTGGATCGCCAGGCGCACCGGCACGCAGCGCCAGGTGCTCCAGGACCGCGTGCCGCAGGCCCGCATCTACAAGGTCTGGAACACGCCCCAGGCCAACACCGAAGACTCCGAACTGTTGTCCCTGGCCGCCAACGTGCTTGCCGCCGGCCGCACTTCGCGGCTGTTCAAGCGGCTGGTCTACGACGAGCAGATCGCCACCAACGTCGCCGCCTTCCAGCAGGGGCGCGAGATCGCCGGGCAGTTCTCCGTGCAGGCCACCGCGCGCGCCGGCGTGGAACTCTCCAAGGTCGAAAAGGCGCTGGACGAGGAGATGGCGAGGTTCCTGGCCGAAGGACCCACCGCCGACGAACTGGAACGAGTCAAGGCGCGGCTGGAAGCCCAGTTCATCCGCGGCGCGGAGCGCATCGGAGGGTTCGGCGGCAAGAGCGACCTGCTGATTTCGGGCCAGGTCTTCGCCGGCAACCCGGAGGCGTACAAGATCAGCTACCGGACGCGCCGGCGCGCCACGCCCCAGAACGTCAAGGACGCCGCCAACCGGTGGCTGGCCGATGGCGTCTACATCCTCGAAGTTCATCCGTTCCCGGCCCTGAAGGCGTCGGTGGCCGACGTGGACCGGTCGCGCGTGCCCGCCGCCGGAGCGCCGCCCGAGGCGGTGCTGCCCAAGCTGGAGAGGGCGACCCTTGCCAATGGATTGAAGGTGATCCTGGCCGAGCGGCATCAGGTCCCGGTGGTGAATCTCGAATTGCTGGTCGATGCCGGCGCCGCGGCCGACCCCGCCGGCCTGGCCGGCGCCGCGCAGATGACTGCGCAGGTGCTTACTGCCGGAACGCCGCGGCGCAACGCGCTTCAGGTGAGCGACGAGTCGGACCGGCTGGGCGTGCAAGTCGGCGCCGCGGCCCGGCGCGACTTGTCCACGGTGAGCCTGTCGGCGATCAAGGCCAACCTCGACGCCTCGCTCGATCTGTGGGGCGATCTGATCCTGAACCCGGCCTTCGACGAGCGCGAGTTCCGGCGCGCGCAGAAACAGGCCCTGGCCGCCATCCAGCGGGACCAGTCGCAGCCCGCCTCCATCGCCGGCCGCGTGCTGGCGCGGGCGGCTTACGGCGCAGGCCACCCCTACGGCACGCCCGCCTCGGGGACGTCCGGGTCGGTCATGAAGCTGACGCGCGCGGACCTGGTGAAGTTCCACCAGGACTGGTTCAAGCCCAACAACGCGACCCTGGTGGTCGTCGGCGATACCACCCTGAGCGAGATCACACCCAAGCTGGAGAAGCTCTTCGCCGGCTGGAAGCCGGGCGAGACGCCGAAGAAGGCGATTCCGGCGGCGGCGCACCAGCCCGCCGCGGCGGTCTACCTGGTGGACCGGCCGGGCGCGCAGCAGTCCGTGGTGCTGGCCGGCCATGTCGCCCCGCCGCGCAACACGCCCGACGAAATCGCCTTCGAGACCATGAACAACATCCTCGGCGGCGCTTTCATTTCGCGAGTGAACATGAACATCCGCGAGGACAAGCACTGGAGCTACGGCGCGCGGACCGCCTTCCAGCCGGCGCGCTTGCAGCGGTTGTACTACGTCAACGCGCCCGTGCAGAGCGACAAGACCAAAGAGACTATGGTCGAGCTCAAGAAAGAGCTGGCCGGGATCGCCGGCTCGCGCCCGGCCACGCCGGAAGAGATGGACATGGCGCGCGAGAACCAGACTCTGCGCCTTCCCGGCTCGCGCGAAACCAGCGGGCAGGTGCTGGACTCGATCGTCAGCCTGGTGCAGTACAACCTTCCCGACGACTGGTATAACACCTACTCGGCCCGGGTGCGCGCGCTGACCCAGCGCGACATTACGGCGGCGGCGGAGAAGCTGATCCGCCCCGACCATCTCATCTGGGTCGTGGTCGGCGACCGCGCCAGGATCGAGGCCGGCATCCGGGAGCTGAACTACGGCGAACTGCGCATCGTGGATGCGGACGGAAACCCGGTGAAGTAGCCGGGGTCACGGCTGCGCCGGCGGGCCGAAGCGGAAGGCGTACAGGTCGGCGTCTTTGATCTCGATCCGCATCCGCACCGGCGCGCCCTCCCAGGGGCGGAGGCTGGGGACGCCGCGCCAGACGACCGGCTGCTCGATGGCGTCGCCGAAGATGGGCACGCAGTCCGCCATCTCGCAGCCTTTGACCGCGGCGCCGTCGGCGTCCTGCAACTCGAAGCGCAGGGACCCGCCGGCCGAGGTCGAGAAGTTGATCCAGAGCTGGCCACCCAGGAAGGTGATGGGCCGGGTCAGCAGTTCCCCACCGTCCAAGGGAGCGAAGGCCGAGGCGAACCCGTCCAGCCGCAGGGCGTAGCGCCGCAGGCGCGCGTCGGTCCCGGTGAAGTAGCTTTCCGTGGCGTAGAGCGACAGCTCGCGCGGCTCGTCGTCGGATAAAAGCGACCCCTCCTGGCCGAAGTGTTCCAC
>CAYOTD010000501.1:0-4340 GCA_964406685.1 uncultured Solibacteraceae bacterium
TAGAGGGACAACCGCAACCCAGTCAGGAATAGATGCGCCCGGAACCCTTCATAGAGATAGAACGGCTCCGAGTAACCGTACCACCGCCACTCGCCGAACCATTGTACCCGCTTGACCACCGGCATCTGAAGCCGCCAGATGGGTTGATAGAGGTTGGTTGGCCGGCTTCCGTGGGAAAGGAACATCGAGCCGCCCAGACTGACTTTTCCTTTAGCTCCCGAAACGGCCGGCAGGTTGATGTCCAGCAGGCCACTGGCAACGTGAGCGTTGTCCCAGTAGTTAGACTGCTCGCGCGTGCGGTAGAGCGGATCCAGGAAGCTGAGGTCGCTCATAAGGGTCGTCCGGCTGTATTCGCCCAGCAGGCTGACGTGCTTGCCTCCCTGCGGCAGCCAGTTCAACGAGAGCGTGTTCGAGCGGCTCTGGAACCGGTAGTTGATGCCCGCCGTCGGATTCTGGTTGTCCAGCACGCTGAAGTTGGCCGCCAGCAACAGCGACGGCATCAACTGGTAGCGGGCGCGCGCGCGGATTTTATAGTGATCGTACAGGCTGGTGCGGAAGTAACTGCGGTCCCCCGCCCCGCGTTCGAGGTCCCAGGTTAGCGCGACTTTCTTGAGCGGCCGGAAGCTGACTCCCGCCAGGCCGACGTGGCGCTTCAGCTCGCCAGCCTCGCTGCCCGCCAGGTTGAGCGCGCCGCTGCGAACCGTCGCGTCGCCCCATTCGTAGCGCTGCCCGCCGCGCAGGGTCAGCTTCGACCCCGCGTCGTAGATCACGTCGGTCTGCTGCCGGCTGAAGTTGTAGACCAGGCGGTCCACGGAGTTCAGCGTCGAGGTGACGCCTCCCGTGGTGGCCGAAGCGAAAAGCAACTGCTCGGCCAGCACCGCCGAGGAGGCGTTGTGGAACCGGTCGGTCAGGATCGACTCGACCACGCGCAACCCCTTCAGCGGACGGATCTCGAAACCGGCGCTGCCGGAGGTGTGCGGCTGCTTGGCCGCGGCGAACAGCGTGTCGTACTGCCCGGTGTAGAAGCGCGCCTGGGCCAGCAGCGCGAACAGCCCGGCGGCGGACTCCGAGTAAGTCACGTCGCTCGCCGGCCGGCTGTAAAGAAACTGGCCGTGCAGATCCAGCCAGGGAGCGGGCGCGGCCGTGGCGAGTATCTTCGAGTAAATGCTGTCGCCGCGCACGCCGTAGGCCTGGCTCAAGTCGGTAAGTACCAGCCGCTGGCCGAGCAGCGTGCCGGCGCGGTTGCCCAGGTTGCTGCCGCTCCAGCCCACGAACTGGTCGTCCTTAAACTTCGAACCGCCCTGCTCGAGCGTCACGTGGAAGCGGTTCATCTCGATCCGCAGTCCGCCGCGATAGGTGTCCGTCTTGTCGCGCAGGCGGTTCCACACCGGGTACTCGTTGCCGTCCGTCACATAGGGCGTGACGCCGGTCCCGGAGCCGGAATCGTGCGAGTAACCCAGGTAAGGAATGAAGCGGCGCGTGGGGAACAGCTCGAGATCCAGGTTCACATACCGCCGGTTGATGTCGAAGGCGCGCTGGTTCAGCATGGCGCCGGCGACCGGGCCCGGATCGGCGAACGACGGCAGGTAGTTGTAGTAGGCGATGTTGCGGTAGTCGAGCGAGAAATGATAGAGCTCGTTGCGCCGGGCATGGACGCGCAACAGCGAGTTGGGGTCGCCGCCCCATCCCGAGGCGGTCAGATCCACGCGGTCGAACAGGCGCCGGGTGGGGTCCTGTATGGCGAAATCGAACCCGAACAGGCGCGGTCCCTCCTGGAGATTCACCAGGCTGCGATAGGTCTCCTGGCGGCCGCGAATGTCGCCGACGAAGCGGTAGCCGAACTCGATGGATCCCTCGATGGTCTTCTCGGCCGCGGGAACGGCCGTCTCGGCCGGCTTCTCCCCGGCGGGTTTGGCCGCTTCCGGTTTGGGCTCCGCCTGCTGGGCCGCCAGCGGTAGAGCCAGGAAGAGTGCAACTAGGATCTTCATCGCAGTAAGGCCCGGTTGACGTGGGAACCGTGCACCTTGATGTGGCACACGGTGCAGTTGCGGAAGCGCGGGCTCCGCAGATCGTGGATGGCGGGCGGAATCCCGCCCGAAGTCCCGCTCTGCGCCGCCGCGGTGGCACCCAAGCCGGAGTGGCACTCCAGGCACTGGAACCGCACCTCGTGGCGCGTCAGCATCCGCGGGTTGGCCGAACCATGCGGCTCGTGGCACGTCTGGCAGCCTTCCAGGCGCACCGGGGCGTGCTCGAACACGAACGGACCGCGCTTGTCGCCATGGCAGCGCAGGCAGCCCGGCTCGTTGGCGGAGGTCACCGCGGCCAGGCGCGGCCGGAAACTGCCGTGCGGGTTGTGGCAATCGGCGCACGACATCGCGTTCTCATTGACCTTGTGCCGGTTCGGGCGCTGGAATTCGGCCCACACTGGAGAATGGCAGGAGACGCACTGGGCGTTAACCGCTGCGGCCTTCCGCGGGGCCCGGCCCGCTTCGGTCCTGCCCGGTCCGGGCTTGTGGACCGTGTGGCAGGCGGCGCAACTGACGTCGTTGCGAGCGTGCATGCTCTGGATGCGGTTTACCTGCGACGGTTGCTTGAGATGGCACTTCAGGCAAGTCCGGTCCGCCTCGGCCGCCGCCATCTTCGCCGGATTCCGGATATCGGCCGCCAGAACGGATTCCGCGTGCCGCGAGCCGGGCCCGTGGCAGGACTCGCATGCCTTGCCCTGCCAGCCCTTCGCCGGGCTCTTCTCGACGGTCTGATGCGGGTTCTTCTGGAACGATTTGAAGATGTCTTCGTGGCAAGCCTGGCAGGCTTCCGAACCGACAAGAGCGGCTGGCGCGGCCGGCTTGGCCTCTTCCGCCGTCTTCGCCGCCGGCTCCTGTCGAGCCTCCAGGCCGCCCGAGCAGAACAGCAAAACGCCACCGAGCAGGAAAAGGCCCGCCGCGCGGCGGGCCTTCCTGACGGCGACAGCGTGTGTCACCTGGAGATTCATCGGCTTCACCCCCGAGTTTAGCAGCGGGGAAGCCTACTGCACTTCCGACACGTGCGACTTACTCACCGAGAAACCGGCCGAAGAGCCATGGCACGTCGCGCAGCTCTCGCCCAGCGCCGTGGTGTTGGCCAGTGCGTGCGAGGCGGCGGCCGTGCCCTGATGACAAGCCAGGCACGCCGCGGTCTCCGGATTCATCGTCTGGATCTTCTGGCGAGGCGCCTGCACCGGAACCAAGCCGGCCTTCAGAGGCAGGTTCTCCGAACCGTTGACATGGCACATGTCGCAGGAGTTCAGCGGCGCCGGATAGCCGACGTGGCTGAAATCGTTCTTCGATCCGCCGTAGCCGTAGACAACGTACTCGGTCCCGTGCTCCCCGGAAACCACGGCGCCGCCGTGGATGCGATGGATCATGAACCGGAAGTCGACCGTCTCGGGCGAACCCGCCGACGCCGGCCGCCGCGACTTGTCGTTCTCGATCGGGTTGTGGCAGACCACGCACGATTCGATGGTGCTGCGGTTCTCCCCGTGCAGCACCAGGTTGGTGTGACACGCGTTGCACTTGGCCAGGCTCACCACCGCGCGCCGCGCCTCAACCGGCGAGCCGTCCACCGAAAAGTGGATGACCTTGTTCGGCGCGCCGTAGCGGATCGTCTGCTCCCGCTTGGTGCCTTCCAGGACTTTCTCCTCGCGCCGGCCCTCGATCATGATCGTGTAGCTGCCCTTCGCCGTCTCCGGAATCGCTGTTTTGAAGGTGTAGGTGTAAGTGCCGCCGGAACCGCTTACGCCCTGCCCGGAGGTGATGTCTTCCGACACGTAGCCGGTGATGAAGGCGTTGTAGTCGGTGGTGGGACCCGCCAGCACCAGGGCCAGACGCTGCATCTGGTTCACGGCCAGCGGCGCGCCGCTTTTGTCCTTCAACGAGAAGGTCACCGTGGGATTCTTGCCCGCCGAGCCGTTCTCCACTTTCAGCAGCTCGTATTGCAGGCCCGTCAGCATCGTGGAGTCGCGCGGAATGGTGTGCGCCCCCTTGATCGAGGCGTCGAATTCGAGTTCACCCTGGGGGACGTGGCAGGTCGAGCACTGGTTGTCGGAGACCTGCGGCAGATCCACGTGTCCCTCGCCGGTGGCGAAGTTCACGTCGTCGTGGCAGGCCCCGCAGGCCGCGCGAGTCGGCTTCAGCCAGGCATCCTGCTGCGCCGCTCCCTTTCCCGATTCATGACACGAGGTGCAGCTTCGCAGGTCGGAGGGGAACTCGACATGCGAGTAGTCGTGCACCGACTGCTGGTTGCCGATGACCACGTACTTGCCGCCCGCCACCACGCTGGGCAACTGCGCCCCGGCGTGGATC
>CAYOTD010000502.1:0-566 GCA_964406685.1 uncultured Solibacteraceae bacterium
CCGTGGGAGTAGCTGAAAATGGCCGCCGAGACAAGCTGCAACTTGCGAAAGTACCAGTCCATCTTGGCGGGGGTGGAACGCCGGAAGAGCCAGTAGACGCCGATCATGAGGCCCCAGGCCAGGAGCATGCCGAGCACGGGCGCCACCACGATGAACACGATTGTCCACGTCCAGCCTTCCAGAATGATGGCCCTGAACCCCGCCGCCGCGATGGCGGCCCCGGCGTAGCCGCCGAACAGCGCATGGGAGGAGCTGGTGGGCAGCCCCCACCACCAGGTCAGCAGGTCCCAGGCGATCGCGCCCAGCAGCCCGGCCAGGATCACGTACCCGTCGACGAACCGCAGGTCCACCATGCCCGAGCCGACCGTCTTGGCGACCCCCATCCCCAGGCTGAAAATGGCGATGAAGTTCCAGAAGGCGGCCCAGAGCACCGCTTGAAACGGGGACAGCACCTGCGTGGCCACAATGGTGGCCACCGAATTGGCGGCGTCGTGAAATCCGTTGATGAAGTCGAACAGCAGCGCTACCGTTACGATGGTGACAACCAGAACCAGTGCGACCGTCAT
>CAYOTD010000502.1:576-4318 GCA_964406685.1 uncultured Solibacteraceae bacterium
GATGAACTAGCTGTTCTTGACCACCACGTTCTGGAGCGCGTCGGCGATGTCCTCGCACCGGTCGGCGGTATCTTCGAGAATCTCGTAGACCTCCTTCACCTTCATCAGGTGAATCGGATCCCGCTCGTTGAGGAATAGATCGGCGACGGAGCGGCGGTAGACGTTGTCCGCGCTCTCTTCCAACCGGTTGATCTCGATGCAGTGCTCCAGGACGTGGTCGTTCTTCTCCAACGCCTCGAACGCCTTGCTCAGAATCTTGGCGCAGGCGTGGATGATCTCGCTGAGCTCGATCACGGCCGGAGGAATCGGATCGACGCGATAGGCGGTGATGCGGTGCGCCGCGTCTTCGATGCAATCCAGCACGTCGTCCAGGTCGGACGCCAGCACGTGGATATCCTCGGGATCGATCGGCGTAATGAAGGTCTGGTTCAGTTTGGTGAAGACTTCGTGGATGATTTCATCGCCCTGCTGTTCAAGCTTGGCGATCTGCGGTACGGAAGCGTTTAGCGCTCCGTTGCCGGCGCGGACGCCTTCCAGCAGGAGTTGGGAAGCTTCCTCAATGATGCGCGACTGACTTTGAAAAAAAACAAAGAACTTCTCTTGGCGGGGAAGGAGTCTCATGTTCCCTCAGACTTCAGATCTGGCGTCACGAAGCGGACGGCCCAGTAAGACTACCATTATCGCGCACCGGCGTGTCTAGCGGTCAATGCGCCCACGTTATGTTTGGCTAAGAATCGGTAAAACCGGATTCGATGATCCCCTTTCGGGGGCCCCGTCCAGGTCCAGAAACCGTGGATCCAGAAGGCGTTGCGGCTCCAGGTTACCCATAGCCGCCAGCAGGCACTCCTGCAAGTGCGGGTGCGTCTTTTCCAGTTCGGCGAACAGGTCGCGCAGCGTCCGGCGCACCGTTCCGGTCTTCTGCGAGCAGCCGCAGGGCACCACCGGAGCACCCATCGCCGCCGCGCAGCCCTGCGTCATCTGTTCCGGCACGAACACCAGCGGCCGGATAAGGCGGAACTCCTTGTCGCGCGAGTGCGTCACCGCCGGCAGCGCGGCCAGCCGCCCCGTGTAGATGGCATTGCGCAGAAACGCCTCGCAGAAATCATCGGCCGTGTGGCCGAAGGCGATGACGTTGGCCCCCAACCCGCGCGCCACCTCGTAGACGGCGCGGCGGCGGTAGCGGCTGCACAGGTCGCAGCCGTGCTCGGGCTGGTCGTTCCGCAGGTTGAGGGAGGGCGCGTCGCGGAAGTAGGTCCAGGCAACGCCGCGGCTCCGGAGGTAGTCGCCGAGAGGCTCGATGGGGCGCAGGAACTTGCCCTGTTCGATGGTGAACGCGCACACGGAAAACGCCACCGGAGCGCGCTTCTCCAGCAGCAGCAGCGCCTCCAGCAACGTGAGGGAGTCCTTGCCGCCGGACAGAGCCACCGCCACGCGGTCCCCGTCGCGGATCATCCGGAAGCGGCCGATGGCCTCGCCCACCCGGCGCAGCAGTGCCTTTTCGAGGTCCAAATTCTATTATAGGAAAGCGATGTCACCGGCCCGCGTGGCGGCTTTCGAGATCCTGGCGCAAGTCGAGCGCGGCGGCTACGCCGCGGACCTGCTCCAGGCGCGCACGCAGAAACTCGACCCGCGCGACGCCGACCTGGCCCACGAAATGGTCTTCGGCGTCCTGCGCCGCCAGGCCCAACTCGACTTCCTGATCGAACGGCTGTCGGGCCGCGCCGCCGGGAAACTGGATGCCGCAGTGCGCCTGGCGCTGCGCTTGGGCCTGTATCAGTTGCGCCACCTCGAGCGGGTGCCCGCGCACGCCGCCGTCGGCGAAAGCGTCGAACTGGTGAAGCGCGCCCGGAAGCGCTCGGCCACGGGCCTGGTGAACGCGATCCTGAGAAAGGCCGGCGGCGTGGCGCTTGTCTGGCCCGACCTGGCGACGGAGTTGTCGATGCCCGCCTGGCTGCTGGACCGCTGGCAACGCAACCTGGGCGTGGAGGCCGCCGCCGCGGCCGCGCGGGCGGCGCTTCAGCCGGCCGGCACACCGGTAAACCCGCAAACCGGCCGCCGCCAGGACCCGGGTGCCCAATCCATCGTCCCGCTGCTCGAAATCCAGCCGGGCCAGACGCTGCTGGACCTGTGCGCCGCGCCCGGCAACAAGACCGCCCAGGCCCTGGCCGCGGGAGCCCGTGTGGTGGCCTGCGACCGCCACTGGAAACGGTTGAAGTTCCTCGATGGGCTCGACTGCGCCCGGGTGGTCCTGGACGGCACAGTGTCGCTCCCGTTTCACAACCGCTTTGACCGCATCCTGGTGGACGCGCCCTGCTCCGGCACCGGAACATTGGGACGAAACCCTGAAATCAAATGGCGGCTCCAGGCGTCCAACCTAGGAATGTTGCACGAGGTTCAGGTCTGTCTGTTGCGCCACGCCCTGGCTAAGCTGGCTCCCCGAGGGAGGTTAGTGTATTCCACCTGCTCGCTGGAGCCGGAGGAGAATGAAGAAGTGGTCCGGGAGGTCCTGGGAGAACAACCGCCGCAGGTGGTGCGGCGGCTGCCGGGGCGCGATCCCGGGGACGGCTTTTTCGCCGCTGTGATACCATCGGTATAGCTTCCAAATGATTGAGATCATTCCCTCTATCCTGGCCGCCGACTTCGCGCGCCTGGCCGACGAGGTGGGCCGGGTCGAGCCGGCCGGCATCTCGATGCTGCACATCGACGTCATGGACGGGCATTTCGTCCCCAACCTAACGGTGGGGCCGCCCCTGGTCGAGTCGCTGCGCAAGGCGACCAGGCTGGCGCTCGACGTGCACCTGATGATTACCAACCCGGACCAGTTCGCTCCCGCGTTCATCAAGGCGGGCGCGGACCTGGTGTCGGTGCACCAGGAAACCTGCCCGCACCTGGACCGGACGCTGCGGATGATCCGGGGCGAGGGAGCACGGCCGGGCGTGGTGCTCAACCCGTCCACACCGGTCTCGACCCTCGATGAGGTGCTGGATCTGGTCGACTACGTGCTCATCATGAGCGTCAATCCGGGGTTTGGCGGACAGAAGTTCATCCCGCGGGCCCTGGACAAGATCCGCGCGCTGGATCGCATCCGGCGCGAGCGGGGCCTGGAATTCGCCATCGAGATCGACGGCGGCGTCAACACCGGCAATGTGGCCGGGATCGTGCGCGCCGGCTGCGAGTGGCTGGTGGCGGGAGTAACCGTGTTTCGCGCGCCGGACCCGGCGGCGCGGGTGGCCGAAATGCTGCGCATCGCGCGGGAGGCGAGCGCGGTCCAGGTTTGATACTGTCATATAGGTGTGAGGTCTATGCTTCGCTGGCGAGAGATTCTGGTCCTGGCCCTGATGGTGGGGCTGCTCACTTCTTGCGGCTTCCGCCGCAAGAAGTACGAGAACCCGATTACCAAAGACACGCAACAGCCCGACAAGGTGCTGTTCGACAAGGCCATCGCCGACATCGAGCGCAGCCGCTTCGAGGTCGCACGCATCACGCTGAACACGCTCATCAACACGTACGACACCAGCGAGTTCATGGCCAAGGCGAAGCTCGCCATCGCCGATAGTTGGTACCGCGAGGGCGGCGCGCACGGCATGGCGCAGGCCGAGGCCGAGTACAAGGACTTCATCCTGTTCTACCCCCCCCTGGAGGAATCGGCCGAGGCGCAGGAAAAGGTCTGCATGATCCACGTCAAGCAGATGGAGAAGCCCGACCGCGACATGAAGCACGCCTACCGCGCCGAGGACGAGTG
>CAYOTD010000503.1:0-4314 GCA_964406685.1 uncultured Solibacteraceae bacterium
ATCCGCATCACCAGATTGAAGAACCGCCCGATGAGCTCGCGCGCGCCGTGCTGGCGGCGTCCGATCAGCGAGCGGTCAATGGCGCGGGAGCCGATGGCCACCTCCGCGCGGCCGTCCCGCACCGCCTCGGCCAGCTTGCCGAGTTCTTCGATGGGCGCGGAGAGGTCCGCGTCGGTGAACAGAATCCAGTCGCCCCGCGCTTCCAGCATTCCATGGCGCACCGAGTAACCCTTGCCGCGATTGCCGGGGTTGCGCAGCAGCCGGACCCCCGGACGGACGGCCACGGCGGCGGTGTCGTCGGTGGATCCGTCGTCGACCACGAGGATCTCGGCAAAGCCGAAACGGTGGGCCTCCAGGTAGCGAGTCAGGGTGTCGAGGGTCGAAGGCAGACGGCGGGCTTCGTTATAGGCGGGAACAACAATAGAGATCGAGTTCAAGGGTCCATTATAATAATCGGTTCAGGGAGAATCGATTGTCGCTCGAACAAGAGCTTCTGGAACAACGTTTTGCGGCGCTGAAACAGATTGAGGCGCTGGGCCGGAAACCGTACGGCGCCCGCTACGACTTCACGCACCCCATCCCCGCCATACTTGCCGCTCACGGCGAGCAGACCGCCGGCGAACTGGAGGCCGCGCGCCCGCCGGTGAAGATCTGCGGCCGTATCCAGACCGTGCGCCGCATGGGCAAGGCCGGGTTCCTGCACCTGGAACAGGGCGGGGAGCGGTTGCAGCTCTACGTGCGCCGCGATGCGGTCCCGGAAGGCGACTTCAAGCTCTACGAGTTGCTCGCCATCGGCGACATTATCGGCGCCGAGGGCTACCTGTTCCGCACCCGCACCGGCGAGCTGAGCGTGCATGTCGAGAAGTTGGAGTTCCTCTCCAAGACGCTGCTGTCGATGCCGGAGAAGTGGCACGGGCTGGAGGACGTCGAGACCCGCTACCGGCAGCGCTACCTGGATCTGATCGCCAACCCCGAGGTGCGGCGGGTCTTCGTCACGCGTGCGCGGATCATCGCGTCGCTGCGGCGGCAACTGGAGGAGCGCGGCTTTGTCGAAGTGGAAACGCCCATGATGCAGCCGCTGTACGGCGGCGCCACGGCGCGGCCCTTCGTCACCCATCACAACACACTCGACATCGACCTGTACCTTCGCATCGCCCCGGAGCTGTACCTCAAGCGGCTGATCGTGGGCGGGCTGGACCGGGTCTACGAGATCAACCGCAATTTCCGCAACGAGGGTGTCTCCACCCAGCACAACCCCGAGTTCACCATGCTGGAGTTCTACCAGGCCTACACCGACTACCAGGGTCTGATGGACTTCACGGCCGACCTGCTGCGCCAGGTAGCCATCGACTCGACCGGCTCGGCCGTGGTCCGCTATCAGGGCGCGGATCTGGATTTTGGCGCGATCCGCCGCTACACGATGCGGGAGGCCGTTGTCGAGCTGTGGGAAGGCGACGGCAAGCCCACGCCCGGCCAGGTGCGCGACCCGCGCTGGCTCTCGCGCCACTCGGGCAAGGCGACGGCCGGGGAGATGCTGGTCGACATCTTCGAGCAGCGCATCGAGAAGCGGCTGATCCAACCCACGATCGTTTACGATTACCCGGTCGAGGTTTCGCCTCTATCGAAGAACAAGCCCGGCGAGCCGGAGATGGTCGAACGCTTCGAGATCTACGCCGCCGGCATGGAACTGGGCAACGCCTACACCGAGCTCAACGATCCGCAAGAGCAGCGCCGCCGGTTCGAGATGCAGCTTGCCATGCGCGAGCGCGGCGACGAAGAGGCGCACCAGATGGACGAGGATTTCCTGCGCGCGCTCAGCTACGGCATGCCGCCCACCGGAGGCGAGGGCCTGGGCATCGACCGCATCGTCATGCTGCTGACCGACTCGCGCTCGATCCGCGACGTCATCCTGTTCCCGCTGCTGCGGCCGGAAGGCGAGATCGGCGTGGCCGACGCCCTCCGGAGACTGGAAACCGAACCGCGACCGTAAGGGAGCGGTCTTCCCGTGCGCAACTCCTTCGAGTTCTTCGTCGCCCGCCGCTACCTGATGGCCAAGCGCAAGCAGGCCGTCATCTCGGTGATCACGGTGATCTCGGTGGTCGGCGTGGCGGCCGGAGTGATGGCCCTGGTGATCGCCCTCGCCATCAACAACGGCTTCCGCAACACGCTTCAGCGGAACCTGGTGGGCGCGACGGCTCACGTCACGATTCTTGAGAAGGAACCGGGCTACGGCATCGCCAACTGGCGCGAGGTCATTGCCCGCGTGGCCGGCGTGCCGGGTGTGGCGGCATCCGCGCCGACGCTTTACGGCAGCGTCTTTCTGGCCGGTCCGGTGCAGTCCTCCGGCGCGGTCCTCAAGGGTGTTGTGGTTTCTCCAGGCGCGCCCCTGCCGAGCTTCCTGAAGCAACTCAAGCAGGGTTCCCTGGCGGCGCTCAACGGCGGCGACGGGCCGCCGGGGTTGATCCTGGGTTCGCGGCTGGCGCAGTCCACCGGCCTGGTGGTGAACGCCCGCGTCAACGTCATCAGCCCGCAGGGAGAGATGACGCCTTTCGGCCCGCGCCCCAGCTATCATTGGTTCCGCGTGGTTGGCATCTTCGAATCGGGCCTGTACGACCTGGATTCCGGCTGGGCGTTCACCAGTATCCCCGCCGCCCAGCGCGTGCTGGCCCTTGACGATGTGGTCAACGCCGTCGAACTGCGGGTGGACGACATCTACCAGGCGCCGGAGGTGGCGCGCGCGGCCGAGTCCCTGGTGGAGCCGAAGCTGGCCGCCACGCACTGGATGGAGCAGAACAGGCAGTTGCTGGGCGCGCTGAAGATGGAGAAGGCGGTGACGGTGGTGACCATCGGGCTGATCCAGCTCGTGGCCGCGCTGAACATCCTCATCTCGCTGATCATGATGGTGATGGAGAAGCATCGCGACATCGCCATCCTGGTCTCGATGGGCGCGCGCCGCGAGCAAATTCGCAACATCTTCATGCTTCAGGGCGTATTGGTGGGTGTCACCGGCTCAGCCATCGGCGTCACGGCCGGCCACCTGCTGAACTACTTCGCCGACCGCTACCGCTGGATCCGCCTGAGCGAGGAGGTCTACTCGATCGGCTTCGTGCCCTTCGAGCCGCGCTGGATCGACAGCCTGTGGATCGCGGGCGCGGCCATCCTGGTCAGCTTCGTCGCCACCCTCTACCCCGCCCGCGCCGCCACCCGCGTCGCCCCCGCCGAAGCGTTGCGGTACGAGTAGGGATGAGCGTCCACTGAGGTCGCTGTCATTCACCGCTCCCTCACGGTCGCGGCTTCCATCCAGCAGTGTCAGTGTGCCGCCATCTCCCCTGGGCGGAACTTCGGTCTAACCTGGTCGCGGCCCGGAGAACCGGGTTGGAAACCGGGACCTCGGGGAGCCACTCTGTTGGCAGCTTGTTCAAACCGGGAAGCCTTCTGCCGGTTCGTTCAACCGTTCAGCGGATTGCGCCAGCGCAGCCGGCGGAATCGTCCGAAGTCGCTATCCGTGGAGCAAAGCTCGGCGCCGTGCTCAATGGCCAGAGCTGCAAGATAGGCATCCACCGTGAGATTCCCCCCGGTGCCAAGCGGCGAGATCAAGTCACGCATTGTCTGCATGTGGCGCGCGGTAGGTTCGGGCACGGTGACGGAAGGCTGCAGCAACCAGGCATCCACCAGATCGAATGCCGCATCCACCGTGAGCGGTTTTTGAAAGAGCCCTGTTCGCGTAGTCAGACGGAGAAAAGCCAGGAGGACGATCCAAGGCAGCCCGACGGTTTCGGTTCCCGAAACCGCGGACTCTAGCCATGCTTTCGCCTTTCCATGGTTCGGCGAATCCTGGTTGACTGCGTATAGGAGCAGATTGACGTCGACAACGATCATTTGCGCAAGGCGATCTTCCGGCCCAACTCCTCATCTTCGATGGCGGCGGCTGCCTCCAGCGCCTTGTCCCACCGGAAATTCTGATCACCCCCCAGCGAATAGGATTTCTGCACAAAGTGGCGCCGCTTGGCTTTCCCTTGAGTCAAGCCCGCCCTCACTGCGGAATTCAGCGCTTCTTTGAACGAAATCCCACGTTCCTTCATGGCAGTCCGAATGAGCGCCTGAACGTCCGGCTCCAGTGTGACTGTCGTCCTCACCTCCACACCATAGCACCATTTGGCCTGCTGTCATGATGCTATGAGAGTTGGGCTAGGAAGGGGTTCTTGGGGAGAGCCACGCCGTCTGTGTCTCAGCCCCAAAGCTCATTGTGCGGTTGCTCGATCTCGGGATTCTCACCAGGGAGACGCACGGACACACGACCCGCCTGGCGCCACC
>CAYOTD010000504.1:0-4293 GCA_964406685.1 uncultured Solibacteraceae bacterium
GCCGGCGTCTACGATGTGGTGGTGGGAGTGAACCTGTTGCGCGAAGGGCTCGACCTGCCCGAGGTCTCGCTGGTGGCGATCATGGATGCCGACAAGGAAGGATTCCTCCGCTCCGGCGGTTCGCTCATCCAGACCATCGGCCGCGCCGCGCGCCATCTGGAAGGACGCGCTATCCTGTATGCCGACACCATGACCGACAGCATGCGGCGCGCCGTCGGGGAGACCAACCGCCGGCGCGCCATCCAGCGCGCCTACAACGAAGAGAACGGCATCACGCCGCAATCCATCATCAAGCCCATCGACATGAGCCTGGTAGCCATCGCCGAGGCTGATTACGTCACCCCTCCGCTGGAGCCCGCCGAACCGGCCGAGACCCTCGCGCCCGAAGACCGCGACCGTCTCATCGCCGAGCTCGAGCAGGCCATGCGGGAGGCCGCGCGCAAGTTCGAATTCGAGCGCGCCGCCGAATTCCGCGACCGCATCAAGGCCCTGAGGACGCTGTCCCTGGCATGAAGAAGCGGCCATTGGCGCTGGTGGGTGCCGGACCGGTCAGCCGGTCGTTCCTGGTCCGCCTGCCCTGGGTCACCGAGCAGATCGGGCCCGTGTTCAGCTTCTCCTACCGCCTGGCCAGCCGCATTGCCAACTCCCTGCGCGCGGGGTTTCCGGTGGCGGACTACGGCGCTTTCGAGGATGTCCGCACCTTCCTGATCTGCGTGCCCGTCCGGCTGCTGCCGCGCGCCGTCGACCAACTGCTGGCGAGCCCGATCGACTGGCGTCACCGCACGGTTCTGGTGTGCGACGCGGAACAGGACTCCCGCGCTCTGGCCGCCCTCGCCGCGCGCGGCGCCGCTACGGCGTCTCTCGCCCCGCTGGAGGGCTTCGAGGCCAACTGGCTCCTGTTGGAGGGCGACCGGTCGGCCCTCATCGCCGCGCGCCGCCTGCTGGCGCATCGCGAGGTCCGCCTGCTGGAGCTGCGGCCCAATCGCAAGGCGGCCTACCTGGCGGGGATCGCCTTTCTTGGCGTCCTGTCCATTCCCACTCTCTCCGCCGCCAACGACTGCTTCCGCCAGGCGGGCCTGAGCCCCCACCTGACCGCCCAGCTCATTGAACGGCTGAGCCAGCGCACACTGCGCGGCTTTCTCAAATCCGGGCGCAAGAGCCTGGCCGGTCTGATGATCCACGCGGACCCCGCGGCGCTGGAGCAGTTCAGCCCCGGCCTGGCCGCGATGTGGGCCGACGCGGTGCGCGCCGCCGCGCGTACCCGCCGCCACGGCAAGGCGCGCGCGGCGACGGCCTGAGGTCTGGTCTACAATCGGCTCATGGTGCGAATCCTGTGCTGCCTGCTCGCCGCGTGCGCTCTCCTCCGCGCGCAGCCGGCAGTCGCCGAACTGCTCGAGGAGAAGACCCGGGGCGAGATCCGCGCCATCGCCGACCGGCTGGATGGAGTCCTCGGCGTGGCCGCGGTCGACCTGACCACCGGGCGCGTCATCGAGATCAACCCCGATACCGTCTTCCCCCAGGCCAGCTCCATCAAGATCGCCATCATGCTGGAGGTCTTCCGCGCGGCTCGCGCCGGCGCCTTCCGCCTCGACGACTCCGTCACGCTCGCTGGGAAGGACGCCGTGGGCGGCAGCGGCCGGCTGGGCGAGCGGTTGCGCACCGGGCCGGTGAAGTTGTCCGTGCGCGAACTGATCGCCGCCATGATGGAGTGGAGCGACAACACCGCCACCAACCGCCTGATCGCCATGGCGGGCCGCGAGCGCGTCAACCGGACCTTGGACGAGCTTGGCCTCCCGAAGACCCGCCTGCTGCGCGTGATGATGGATCAGGCCGCGGCCGAGCACGACCAGGAGAACATCTCCACGCCCCGCGAAATGGTCCGGCTGGTGGAGCTCATCTGGCGCGGCAAAGCGGCCCAGGCGGAGGACTGCCGCGAGATGATCGAGGTCCTCAAGCGGGTGCAGGGACAGATGCGGGCGGGGGTGCCCGATGGCGTACCGGTGGCGGCCAAGCCCGGCGGCATCCCCGGCGTCCATTGCGAGACCGGCATCGTATTCCTGGACCGCCGCCCCTTCGCGCTCTCGGTGATGGCGGCCTACCTCGACCGCAGCCGCAACCCGGTGGCGGAAGTGACCGATATCGTCTACCGCCATTTCGAGAAGGTAGCCAACGCCAACCGCTACGGCCGCCGGTTGCGATGATGCGCCGAAGCCGCTAAAGTAGAAAAAGCACCTCTACTGTGCGCCCGTAGCTCAGTTGGATAGAGCGTCTGGCTACGAACCAGAAGGTCGCGTGTTCGAATCGCGCCGGGCGCACCATCGCATGCCAAGCGCTCACAACTCCAGCCGCAATCCTGTTCACTTATCCCGTGGTGCCGGCCGCGGTCAGCGTCCCATCGCATCGTGGATGCGGCTCGCCAGATGAAGATGGTTGTCGATGGCGGGGAACCCGCTCCCGGTCTTTCGGACACCCCAATCGCCCTTTCTTCCAAGCACCGTCCAGTGGCTTGCGTCCACCGCGATCTCGACGACGTTCAGGTCAATGGTCCCGCGGTTGACTTCGGGTAACTCGAGCAGCAGAGACTGGAGCCGTGCGGTGACCACGCGCGACGCCTCCGCGGCGTCCTGCGCGACCACCCGGTAGCGTTTGTGGAACTCGGGGTTGGTCCACCCTTCACCCACCTCGCGGCCCAGACCGAACACGGGGGCCGAATCAACCCCCAGCCATCGGGCTCTGGGAGAGATCTTCACGCTCCTGGTCAGGTCCGAAAAAAGGGATCGCCCCAGATAGCCGTATCCGTGCTGATCTCCGGGACCGACCCGGTACTCGAACAGTGTCCCACCGCTGATGGTTGCCACCCAGTAGACGTCGAAAGACCCGGCGCCGCCCAACTCCGTCAGCACGGCCTCCACGCGCTCGCAATCCGCATCTTCGGCTGAGAACCGCGCCCCCCTCGCTACCAGGAACTGCGCGATCACCGACTGGCGCCTTGCCTCCCAGCGCGCGCTCGCGCGGAGTGCCCATACCCAGACCAGCGCCATCGCGCACAGGAACAACACGGGGACCGCCGCGATGACAAGCCACATCCAGAGCGGAAGATCGGGCAACACGCTCCGGTTCACACGCCCCTCCTCCTGTCGCATGGGGGCCGCCTCGCCTCGACAACATTCACCTTCGCACCGCCGCGCGGCGAGCGCCGCGAACAGGACGGCCCCAAGTCTAGCACGAACCCAACAGAGGTGCGCCTGGGAAGCGCAGTCATTCTAGAATCGAATCGTGCCCAGGGTTCCACGCGAATTCCAGGTCTTCGTCAAGCCGGCCGGAGCCATGTGCAATCTGGCGTGCGAGTATTGCTACTACCTGGACAAGCGCGGCCTCTATCCCGATGCCGGCACGCTCCGCATGGCGGAAGCCCTGCTGGAAGACTACATCCTCCAGCACCTGGCGGCTGCCGCCGGACCGGAGGTGGATTTCTCGTGGCACGGGGGAGAGCCCACCATCCTCGGCGTGGACTTCTTCCGCAAGGCCGTCGAGCTTCAGCGCAAGCACGCCCCCGCCGGCTGGCGCGTGAGAAACGGTATTCAGACCAACGGCGTTCTGTTGGATGACGAATGGTGCCGCTTCCTCGCCGCCGAGGGCTTCGGCGTGGGCCTCAGCCTCGACGGCCCGGCGGAGTTGCACGACCCCTATCGCGTGACCCGGGGCGGCCGGCCCACGCACGGCGAGGCGATGCGCGGATACGGCCTCCTGCGACGGCACGAAATCCGCACCGACATCGTGTGTGTCGTCCACAACCTCAACGTCCGGCACCCGCTCACCGTCTACCGGTTCTTCCGGGAGATCGGCGTCCGCTCGCTGGGCTTCCTCCCGGTTGTCGAGCGCGCTCCGGAAACCGCGGATAGCGTCACCCCCCACACCCCGGCCGCGGAAGACTACGGAGCGTTCCTCTGCAAGATCTTCGACGAATGGATCGCGCGGGACGTCGACCGCATCATGGTGCAGGCCTTTGACGAGGCGGCCCGGCCGGCGCTCGGCCTGGAACACTCCCTCTGCGTCTTCCGTGAAACCTGCGGCCAGATCCCGGTTCTCGAACACAACGGCGACTTCTTCCCCTGCGACCACTTCGTCGACGCCGCGCACCGCCTGGGCAACATCCGCCAGACGCCCCTCGGCGAGCTGCTGGACAGCGAGGCGCAACGGGAGTTCGGGGAGGCCAAGCGCGATGCTCTGCCCCGCTACTGCCGCCAGTGCGAAGTGCTGGCCCTGTGCAATGGCGGATGTCCCAAGTACCGC
>CAYOTD010000505.1:0-4289 GCA_964406685.1 uncultured Solibacteraceae bacterium
CGCAGGTCGCCGCGGCGGTGTGCGACCGCCGGGTAGTAGTCCGGTCTCGGGCGGATCAGATGAAGCGGCCGGTGAAGCGGGCGGTGGCGCAAGAGACTTACCGATGGACCGTCGAGACCTACGCCAACGCCGGCGCCGCGGACCGCTTTCAGATCCTCCCCGCCACAGACGCGGCGGACGCTTTGTGGTAAGCTTCTGCGGAAAGGACGGATCATGGCGACGGAAGTCTCAAGCTCAAGCGACGCGGCCTCCGCGGCCGCGCCGCTGGCAAGGAGTTCCGGCGGACGCCTGGTCAGCCTGGACGCCTTCCGCGGGCTGATCATGCTGCTGCTGGTCTCCGAGGGCCTGGGCCTGTCGGTGCTGCGGAATCACCCGGGATGGGAATGGCTGGCGGCGCAGGTCGATCACGTCCCGTGGGAAGGCTGCGTGTTCTGGGACCTCATCCAGCCGGCATTCACCTTCATGGTCGGGATGGCGATGCCGTTCGCCTTCGCCAAGCGGAAGGCCGAGGGCGCATCGGATGGGACGGTGTTCCGGCACGTGGCCTGGCGCGCGTTCATGCTGATCGTGCTCAGCAACATCTTCTCGAACTGGGGCCCGGCCGACCGGCAACTCCGGTTGCAGTTGATCAACGTCCTGTCCCAGATCGCGTTCGGCTACCTGATCTGCTTCTTCCTCATCCGGCTGCGGTTCCGCTCCCAGGTGATCGCCGGGGCGGCGATGCTGGCCGGCTTCTGGGCGCTGTTCGCGGTCTTCCCCGGTCCGGAGGGTCCGTGGTCGAAGACCGGGAACATCGGCGCGCTGATCGACCTCAAGGTGCTCGGTTACAACTACTCCGGGTATTACACGACGCTCAACTTCATCGGGAATGCCGTCACCATCCTGTTCGGCTGTTGGTCCGGCATGTTGGTGCGGACGGGCAAGCCGCACGGCTACAAGTTGAAGGTGCTGGTGTCCTGCGCCGCCGCGGGCCTGGCGCTCGGCCTTGCGCTCCAGCCCCTCAATCCGATGGTCAAGCGCCTGTGGACCTGTTCGTTCACTCTCTTCAGCACCGGCTGGGTGGTGCTGATGCTGGCGTTCTTCTACTGGATCGTCGAGGTGAAGCAAGTGAAGAGGTGGACCTTCCCGCTGGTGGTGGTGGGGATGAACTCTCTCTTCATCTACTCGCTCGGACAGATCGGGATCAAGGGCTGGCTGATGCGGGGACTGGGGAATTTCACGAAGAACTTCGCCGTGATCGGAGACCTGGGCACGATCCCGCAGCACATTCTCGTGATGCTGGGCTTGTGGTACGCGTGCTACTGGCTCTACCAGCGAAAAGTGTTCTTCAAGATCTGACCGCCGGTTGCAGACATCGGCGCTGAGGAGAGTCTGTTGAGACGAGTCAACCTGTTGCTTGCCTTCTGCCTTTTGCCGGCTTCCCTTCTGTCCCAGCACCTGGCATCACGCCAGGAACGACTCCAGATGTTCGAGCGCTACCTCCAGCGCCGGGCCTCTGAAGTCACCCGGGAAAGCCTGGCCGGCATTCAGAGCCGGGCCGAGTGGCAGCGCCGGCGGCCGGAAGTGCGCCGACAACTCCTCTACATGCTGGGGCTTGACCCCATGCCGGCCCGAACGCCGCTCCGCGCCCGCACGACGGGCCAATTCCAGCGCGAGGGTTACCGGGTCGAGAACATCGTCTTCGAGAGCATGCCCGGCCTCTATGTCACCGGCAATCTGTATCTGCCGGCGCCGCGGCAGGAGCGGTCGCCCGCCGTACTCTACGCGTGCGGCCACTCGCCGGACCGGGCCGGGGCCAAGGTCGTCTATCAGCGCAACGGCATCTGGCTGGCGCGGCTCGGCTATGTCGTCCTGGTCGTCGACCCGCTGCATTTCGGCGAAGTCTCCGGGATCCATCACGGCACGCATGACCTCGGCATGTGGTACTGGCAGTCGCTGGGCTACACGCCCGTGGGTCCGGAAGTGTGGAACGCCATCCGCGCTCTGGACTACCTGGAAACCCGGCCGGAGGTCGCCCCCGGCAAGTTCGCGATGACCGGTGGTTCCGGCGGCGGAGCCGCCACTTGGTACACCGCCGCGCTTGACGAACGGGTGCAGGTCGCCGTGCCTCGTTGCGCCACCTGGACCGCGGAGAACCAAGCCGCCGCGAACGCAGTGCACGAGAACTGCGACTGTATCTACTACCCCAACACCTATCTCCTGGACTTCCCGGCGGTCGGCGCTCTGATCGCGCCCCGGTCCCTGAAGATCCTCAACGCGATGCGCGATCCGATGTTCCCGCGCCCGGGCTACAAAGACGTGTACCGGCGCGCCCGGGTGATCTTCGACTTCCTCAACGCCGGCGACCGGATCGAGGAGTTCGAGGAGGACGTGCCCCACCGGGACACGCCTCTGTTTCGCAAGAACAACTTCGAGTGGATCAACCGCTGGCTGAGGAAGGCGCCGGCGCCGTTCGAGGAGAAAGATGTCGCCACGGAAGAACCGGCAGCGCTGCGGGTTCTCAACAGCCGTCCCGCAGGAGCCACGAACGACTCGATCTTCCGGACGTTCGTCCGCACGCACACGCCGAAACGCCCCGAAAGCCTGACAGGCTGGAAGAAGCGCCGCGCGGAGTTGCTCGCCGAACTCAAGGACAAGGTCTTTCGCGCATTCCCAGGCAAGAAGGTCCCCTTCGCCATTTCGAGAACCCGGGAAACCGGATGGACCAGCCGTTTCGCGGACGCCTGGAACGTCGAGTTCACAACCGAGGAAGGCATCCGCGTGGGCGGTCAGCTCTTTGTGCCGCGTTCGGCCGGGCGTCCCCTGCCGGCGCTCATTCACGTGAAAGGCACCGCCGACATCGTCTATCCGGTCGACTACGATTTCCTCCTGCCGGCGCTCGGCAACCACGTGGTTCTCGTGCTCCATCCGCGCGCGGTCGATTACCCGCTGGACAACTACCGCATGGCCACGCTGCGGCGCACGGCCGCCATGGTGGGGGCGACGATCGAGTCCATGCAGGTGTGGGACATCCTGCGATCCGTGGGTTACCTGATCGAGGAGGAGAAGCTCCTCCTCGAGTCGATCTCGATCTGCGGCCGCGGCGAGATGGGGGCGTTAGGCATCTACGCCGCGGCGCTCGAGGAACGCATCACGCGGGTCATTGTCGATAATCCGCCGGCCTCGCACTGGCAAGGTCCGGCGCTGCTGAATGTTCTGCGCGTCACGGACTTGCCGGAAGCGGCCGCCCTTGTCGCCCCGCGAGAACTGGTCTGGCTGACTCCCATGCCGTCTCCGTACAGTCTCACGGCCCACGTGTTCGCGCTTCACAACTCGAAGGAGAAGATGCGGCAAGCCGGCGGGCTCGCCGCTGCATTACAGATTCGCTAGGAAACCTATGCTCAAGGCCGCTTGGTTGTTGGGATTCGCCTGCCTTCTCCCGGCCGCCGGACCGGAGATGGTGAAGGTCATGCCGGTGGAAATCGACGCTGTGCTCAACAGGCCCCGCGCCGGGATACAGACGTTCCAGCGCTTCCGCGGGCAGGAGCCCTATCCGGGCCTGCGCTGGTCCGAAGCCGGACCTACAGAAAAGGTCGCCGACGCCCCGGCCAGGCCCGATTTCCCGGAATCCACGGTCGCCTACATGCGCTGGTTCTGGCACCAGATCGAGCCCGAGCCCGGCAAGTACCGCTGGGAGGTCATCGACCTGGCCCTGGATGAGGCGCGCAAGCACGGACAGACGCTCGACTTCCGCATCGCGCCTTACGACCGGCGCGACCCGCTGCCTGAGTGGTATCGCGCCAGCGGCGCCCGGCGCGCCAACAAGCCCACCGACAAGGACGGCAACATCTGGTCGCCCGATTCCGCCGATCCTCTCTATATCAAGCACTGGAGCGCGCTGGTTCGCGCGGCCGGCGAGCGCTACGACGGCCATCCTTTTCTGAACTGCGTCGACATCTCCACCGTGGGTTACTGGGGCGAGGGCTGGGGCCCGTACCTGCCCGATTGGGAGACGCAGAAGAAGCTCATCGACGTCTACTTCGAAGCGTTCCGCCGCACGCCCTTGCTGATGAACTTCGATGAGTTGCCGGCCCTCAAGTATGGCGTGGCGCAGGGCGCCGGGTGGCGGCTGGATTGCTGGGGAGATCTCGGCGGCCAGGTGGACAAGACCTTCAGCCACATGTACGACCGCTATCCGCAGCAAGTGGTGCGGGCGGGCATTCAAGATGCGTGGCGGCGCAGTCCGGTGTCGCTGGAAGTCTGCGGCACCCCCGGCTCCTGGAAGCGCCGCGGATACACCGACCGCCAGT
>CAYOTD010000506.1:0-4285 GCA_964406685.1 uncultured Solibacteraceae bacterium
AGACTCTGAATCGTGTGGTTGTTCTTATCCGTGTTTATCCGCGTTCATCCGCGGCTTGAATGGTTCAGTTGCTCAGTGCGGTGCGGAGTTGCTTGGCCAACCAGGCGAGGTCTTCGCGGCTGGTCACCAGCGGCGGCGCGATCCGGATCGTGCGGCCATGGATGTCGCGGCACAAGACGCCCATCTCCAGAAGACGCTCACAGTACGGTCGGGCCGGCTCGATCAGCTCAATCCCTATCAGCAGCCCTCTTCCGCGAAGATCGGCAACTCTCGAACAGCGGAAGGAGTGGATTTCCTTCAGCAGCCAGGCGCCCTGCTCGGCCGCCCGCGCCGGCAGTTGTTCCTCGACAACGACGCGCACCGCCTCGCGCGCCACCGCACAGGCGAGCGGGTTGCCGCCATAGGTGCTTCCATGGCTGCCGGGATCGAATACGTCGAGCACTTCCCGGCTGGAGACAACCGCCGAGACCGGATAGAAGCCGCCGGAAATCGCTTTCCCCAATACATACACATCGGGACGGACCTTTTCGTGATCGCAGGCAAACAGCTCTCCCGTGCGCCCGAAGCCGGTTTGGATCTCGTCGGCAATCATGAGAACGCCCTGCTGGGTGCAGATCTCGCGGACCTTCCGCAGATACCCGGCCGGGGGGATCAGGATGCCGGCTTCGCACTGGATAGGCTCGAACAGGAAGCCACAGGTGCACCCGGAGATCGCGCGCTCCAGCGCATCGGCGTCTCCGAAGGGCACTTCGACGAAGCCCGGTGTGAACGGCCCGAAGCCTTCCCGGTAGGCCGGCTCCGACGAGAATCCGGTGATGGTCGTGGTCCGCCCGTGGAAGTTGTTCCGGCAGACGACGATCTCGGCCATGTCGGCGGGAATCCGCTTGTGCCGGTAGCCCCAACGCCGGGCCGTCTTGATGGCGGTTTCGACGGCTTCGGCGCCGGTGTTCATGGGCAGCGCGGCTTCCATCCCGCAGACCTGGGCGATCTGGCGGCACAACAGGGGAAGCTGGTCGTTGCGGAAGGCCCTTGAGGTCAGCGTCACCCGTCCCGCCTGCTTGATGAGCGCCGCCAGGATGCGCGGGTGGCAATGTCCCTGGTTGAGCGCCGAGTAGGCGCTCAGACAGTCCAGGTACCGCTTCCCTTCCTTCGAATACACCCAGCATCCTTCGGCGCGTTCGATCACGATGTCGAGGGGCAGGTAGTTTTTTGTCCCCCACTGCCGCTCCATCGCAATCAGTTCCGCCGCGGATACCATTTCCGTCATGATTTCGCCTTTCCTGCCTTGCCGGGATTGTGTGCGATCCGTGCCGCGTCCCGCGCTCCCGCCGGCGTCGTACCGGCGTGGCGCGGAGCGGCTGAGGGTTCTCGTCCGGGTTCCTGTCTATTATCGCATCGGCGCGGTTCGTATCCGCGTTGATCCGCGTTCCTCCGCAGCCGGCTACATGGCTTCGGGAAGCAGGATGACGAGTTCGAGCTGCGGATTGGGGAAGTCGCCGGGGACGTAGGCGGCCAGGTTGCGCGCGCGGGTGATGGCTTCCCAGGCCACACCCGACTGGCTGAGGCTGAAGTACTGGCTGTCCAGCTTCACGGGAATCGCACTGGGAGGCTTGGGCGTGTGGATCATGGGCACGCCGGGGAGGGCCTGGCGCACCAGGTGCTCGATGTGATCGGCCGAGCAGACTTTGATGAGGAACGGCGCCTTGCTGATCAGGTCCGCTTCGCTCAAGTCGCCGGCGACGGCGACGTACATCTTTGTGTTCTTGAAGTACTTCTCGTCGGTGAGCGAGGTGCCGTAGATGTGCGGCTGGACAAGTTTGAGCGGGAGCGAGATGAAGTTGCTCGGCACGACCGTTTCGAGCAGGGTGCGGACCTTCTCGTCCAGATCCGAGAAGCAGGCCTCCAGGTTGTCGTGATCGTAGGTGGGCAGGTCGCGCGGATGAATCTTGAGCGAGAAGGTGGTGAGCGCTCCGGCCAGGGACAACATGCTCTCGTAGAGGGACACCGGGTGGCCGCGGCGCGTCTCGAACAGGTGCTGGAACAGCGGAAAGTGATTGTTGATGGTGTAGAGCAGCCAGAAGTTGGCGATGTCGGAGGTGCCGAACTCGGCCAGGCTGAGGTTCTTCTGGCGGCGCGTTCCGGCAAGCTGGCTGCTTTTGGCGGCCAGAATCTCGACCAGGCGGCGGGCGACGGCCACCAGGTAGTCGCTGGAGCTGAAGTTCAGCAGCGGCGGAACGAATCCCGGGTCCAGCTCGAACAGCCCGGCATCGGTCTTGTTCAGCCGCGCCACATGCAGAGAAGAGCAGTTCTGCCGCGACTCGCCCTCCACCAGGAAGCGGAAGTTCTTGCGCGCCACCTGCACCGGTTTTTCCGTCTTGCCGGTGTTCTCGTCGCGCACCATGGCGACCTCGGTCAGGTAGCGGGTGTCGGCATCGTTGCCCGGCAGGGTCACGTTGAGACCGCGGTCGCGGTAGTGGGGAACCGCGAGATAGACCTCCATGGACTTCTGGTCGGGTTCGAGGAGATCGGCCAGGGGCTTGGGCGCGGGCGCCGGGTCGGAGTTCGGGATGTCGAACAGCAGGCCGTCGGGGAAGATGCCGGAAGCTTCGGCGAGTGAGAAGTAACCCGCGGCCAGAGCCTCGTGGTCCACGCGGAGCTCGCGGAATCCCCAGGGGGCGTAGGACAGCGATTCCAGATGGAATTGCAGCGAGTTTTCCAGGTAGCGGTCCTGCGTCTGGAGGTACTGGGGATTGAGGAACGTCCCCTTCATCCAGATGACCGGCTGCAAGCGCCTCATGGACTCTTACGTTAACAGAAGCGCGCGGGCAAAGCCAGACTCCGCCGCTCAGACCTTGTGGCGGTCGTAGTCGAACGGCTCGTTGACCATGTGATAGTAGGGCTCGCCGTCCTTTCGCAGGTAGTAGGTCTTCAGCGGCGTGCGCTCAAAGGTGTCCAGCTTGCGCGGCACGGGGTTCCCGTCGACCCAGTCGTAGACCGGGACCTCCCAGGGGTTGAAGGTGTCGCTCAGGCCGCGCTCTTTGGCGATGCGGTAGAGGTGCACGTTGCCGGGCTCGTGGCCGCCCAGCCAGAGGCCGACCACGTCCAGCCGCCACTTGTCCTTGCCGAACAGGACGATGTTGGTCAAGTAGTCGTTGCCCGAACCGAAGCCGTCGCCGTCGCGGCCGTAGATGCCTTCGACGATGGACAGACCGGTATTGAGCACGCTCTGGTTGTCGCAGGTCTTGTGGGCCCAGATCTCCTGGGTCATCGGGCCCAGCTCGGCGCGGCTATCGTAGCGGGAGTAGCCGAGCTTGCGGTGGTTCTCGAAGTAGCGCTTGACGCGCTCTTCGGCCTGCGGGTGGATGTCGGGCTTCATCCACTCCGGCACTCCCGTGACCATGCGCCAGCCCTGGCAGAAACGGACGAAGGGCTGCACGACGAGGCCCTGCTCGTTCTTGACCGACTGGGTCAGGCACATCCCGTGCGCCTTCCACTTGGAGATGTTCAGCAGCCAGGTATTGGGCTCGTTCACCGGGGCATAGTGCGGAATGCGCGAGTAGACCACGGCGTCGGGCACTTTGCTCCAGGTCAGCTCGTAGCTCTCGCGGAAATTGCGCAGGCGCCGCTCGGGCTCGTTCATCTCGACGCCGTGGCGGTCGTTGATTTCAACCCAGCCGCGAACGCCCCACAACTCGTAGTGGTTGGCGTCGACGAAGTTGAACTTGCGGACGCCGACCTCCTTGAGCCCCAGAATGAGACCCTCGTAGAACTGCGGATCGGTGCCCGATCCCCAGTTTTCCACGTCGGGCCGCCGCCGGCTGCGGATCACGGTCGGGTTCGGCTTGAGGATGACGCGGTGGGTGATGGGGACTCCCGGCCTGGCCGAAGGCACGAAGATCTCGCGAGCCAGTTTCAGCCCGGCGTCAATCTTGGCCTGGGCGTCGGTTTTGGCCGGAACCTTGGTGCGGCAGATGAAAACCGCCTTCGGGTTGGCCTCGATAAAAGGATGCAGGCTGAAGAAGGCCTGCGGCATTCGCGGCGCGCCCGCATTCAGCGTCGCGCCGGTGGCCGCGCCGGCGATCAGACCAGCGCTTCCGCGCAATAACTCGCGTCGGGTCAGGTTCATGGGCGCCTCCCCCCTGGATACTTCCAGTTTAACTCAAGATTACGACGGCGACCCGCTCGATGTCGGGGACGTGGATCTCGCTGGCCGATCCGCGCCGCATCGGTTTCAAGTCGACCCCTACCTGATCAGGACGCTCCAGACGGGCGTGAGGATACACCC
>CAYOTD010000507.1:0-4271 GCA_964406685.1 uncultured Solibacteraceae bacterium
CGCCCCATGCTGGTCGAGTTGCCCAGCCTGAAGGCGGAGGGCAAGTACCTGGCCGAGCGTCTCAAGGCCGCCCACGACGACGGCGTGGCCTGGCAGGACATGGCCGTGCTGTACCGGACCTGGGAGCCGGTCGGCAAGGTGGTCAAGGACGTGCTGCGCCGCGAGGGCATCCCGCTGACCTGGAAGGACCAGATCAAGTTCGACGGCCAGCAGGATTCCATCCGGCTGATGCCGTTCCACAGCAGCAAGGGGCTGGAGTTCCCGCTCGTGGCGATCCCCGGCCTCGGCCGCCGGGGGTCGGAGGAGGCGGATGCCGAGGCGGAGGCCCGGCTGCTCTACGTCGCCATGACCCGGGCCACGGAGGAGTTGCTGGTGCTGCGCGAGGGCGCCGGACAAGCCGGATAGGCGCCGCTTCGCCCTAGTCGTCGCGCAGGTCCTTCTTCACGGACTTGATGTACTTGCCGAAATCGCGCTCCTTCTGGCGCCGTTCGGCATGGGACATCCGGTAGAACGCCGACTCGTCCCGGAGCTTCAGGTAGTTCTCGTAGTGGGCGCGGCTGATGGCGCCGGAATCGAGCGCCGCGAGCACGGCGCAGCCGGGTTCCCCGGTGTGGCTGCAATCGCGGTAGCGGCAACCGGCCGCGAGGGTGCCGATGTCGGCATGGCTGCCCGCCAGGCCGTCCTCCGCGTCGACGATGCCGAATTCGCGCATGCCCGGGTTGTCGATCACCAGGGCGCCGCCGTCCAGGCGGATCAGTTCCCGGCGGACGGTGGTGTGGCGGCCTTCGCCGCTGCCGCTGACCGTGCCGGTTTCCTGTACCCGCTGGCCGGCCAGGCGGTTGATCAGGGTGCTCTTGCCCACCCCCGAGGAGCCGACGAAGCAGTAGGTGCGGCCCGGCTGCAAGGCCTGCCCGAGCGTGTCCACCCCGGCGCCGGTCAGGTTGCTCAGGGTGATGACCGGCGCCGCGATGCCGGCGGCCCGGATCTCCGCCAACTGTGCCGCCAGCACGGTGGCGGCGACCAGGTCGGTCTTGGTCAGCAGGATGTACGGCTCGGCGCCGCCGTCCAGGACCATGACCAGGTAGCGCTCCAGACGCTTCAGGTTGAAATCGAAATGGCAGGCCTGGACGATGACGACATAGTCCACGTTGGCCGCGATCATCTGGTATTCGGAGGCCTCCCCGGCCGCCTTTCGGCGCAGCGCCGTCCGGCGCTCGACGAGCCCGTGGACCACCCCGAAGTCGTCGCCGGCCGCCCGTTCCACGCAGACCCAGTCGCCGACGCAGGGCAGTTCGTGGAGCGGGGGACGGCGGTGCAGATAGGCGCCCGCCAGCCTGGCCCGGAACAGGCCGGAGCCGTCGGCGAGCAGCCACTGGCCGCGGTCGACGGCGGCGACCCGGGCGACGGCATCCGTCGCCGGGCACCGCGCCCTGCCGTCGAACCAGTCGTCCCAGCCGAGTGCCGCCAGTCCGTCGCGTCGCTGCGTCATCGTCCCGCCTGCAAAGGTGTCCGACTCGTTCTAAGTCGGCGGGCGCCAGTGGTCAAGGCCATACAATCGGCTGGCCACGCAGGAGTCGCCAGGGGCGATGTCGGCGGTCACGGCCCCGGGGGATTGCCCTGCAGACCGGATCGAGCCGCTCCCGACCGGACCGGCAGGATGCTAAGCAACGTTACTGCGAAGGCATGGTCGGGAAGGTTGGTAAGGCGGGCCCGGACGGCCTGCTTCTGTTCCTCCGACCATTGTGCCCAGGGGAGGCGGGATTCCTCGAAATCGAAGGGTTGGGTGGGAGCGGCATGCAGTATGGTTCCCGGCAGGCCGCTCTGGACGTCGGACAGGTAGCGGACGGCGAGCGGTTTTGCGGTCTTGCAGTCCAGTAGTGCCAGTTTCGACATGAGATGCAGGAACGCCTGTTTGGCCACCGGGCCGCGACCATATACGCCGGCGCCGTCGATGTCCTGGTTGGTCCCAAACAGGAAATCGGTGTGTTTCGTCTTGGCCAGCACGAGCACCGCGTCGAGCGAGTTGTCGGCGCAGTATTTCAGGGTCGCCGGCTCGATCTTTTCCCAGTTTGGCCCCCAGAACGCGGGGGCATTCCAGGGCCCCTTCAGATCGTTCACGTGGCCGAAATCAACCGTCGAATAGGCCGCTGGGACCACCTGCAGGCCATAGTCGTCGCCCAGCATGGTGCCGAGCCGGTGTTCGTAGTGCGCGTCGATACGCCAGTCGGCGACGTCCATCGACTCCATCTCGTTTCCGAACACGGTGAGCCCGACGTATTGACGGGTGAACTGCTGTGCCGTCATCGATATCACCGCTATGCGGTGGATTCCGGATGCGGCGTCGGCAGAGATCGGCGCTGGCGGGGTGGCGCAGCCGGACAGGAAAAAGCTGAACCAGGCCGCCAACGCCAAGGTTGGCAAATGTATCGGGTGCGTTATCGTCATGATGGGTTTGTTCGCAGGGCGGGGATGGCGGGTCGGTCCCGCCCTCCCGCCGACTCCGTCATCGGTTCACTCCATGACTAGCGACTTGAACTCGGGCGCCTTGACCAGCTTGCCGATCAGGTTCTGCACGGCGGGGAAGTAGGCCTCGGCGGTCTGCTTGCATGCCGTGTCGGCAACGAAGCCACTGTTGAACTCGTAGTGCTCGGACACGTAGGTGGACTTTCCATTCGAGGAAATGACCCGCAGGCCGATGTCCCACGAGCCGCCGGTCAGGCCCCTGGAGGAGGAAAACGTCAGTTGTTCGAGCGCGCCGGTGAGCGTGACCTTCGGTGCCTTGTCGTCGAAGGCACCGGCCACCTTCAGCTCGTCGGCGAGGGCCTTCTGGATGTACGCCTCGAACGTCATGTTGTCGGGAGGGGCGATAGGTCCGGCGGCGCGGCAACTGTTGTCGAAGCTGGCCGGTCCCTTGAAGGTGCCGACGTCGACGTTGCTGACGCCTATGGATTTCAGTGCGACGTTGGTGTCGGCCGAGATGCTGTACCGTTGTGGCGTGTAGGTGGAGCAGGCGGTCAAGGCGATGGCCGGCACGATGGCCAGGATGGCTTTGCTCATTTTCTGAATTACCCCTCTGTGAAAACGCATTCGAAATAGCGGAAACGCCGTCGTGGTCGTCGCCACGGCACCGGTGTCGGCCAGGCGACCGGCTTGTTATCAGTCAGTGGATAAGCGGCGGCGGTTGGTCCGGATATCGGCGGGCAACTCGGATAGCACGCCCGGATCGGCATCCTGGCGCTGGATTCACCCGCATGGGTGCGTCATCGGGCACCCGAATCCCCCTGTTCACATCGTCTTTCTGCAATTTTGGCACTGTGGGAAAGTCCGGGCAAGTGACGAACCATCCGCCCGCAAAGGCGCCGGTCTGGCAGGTCGCGGCGTCCCCCTTGGTATTCAGCACGCGGGCAGGCCGGGTACCGGGAAACGCCTGCCCCGGGGCGCCTCAGCCCTTGGAGGCCAGGAGCTTGAGCAGGTGTTCCTGGGCGGAGTAGCCGCGACCGCGGCGCTGGCGCTTCCGGTAGCTGCCGTCCGGCTGCATCTCCCAGGCCTGCAGGGTGTCCTTGAGATAGGGCGTGATGCCCTCGGCGATCACCCGCTTCTTGAGCTTGTCGTCGAGGACCGGGAAGCAGGTCTCGATGCGCCGGAAGAAGTTGCGGTCCATCCAGTCGGCGCTGGACAGGTAGACGTCCTCCTCGCCGCCGTTCCAGAAATAGAACACCCGGTGGTGTTCCAGGAAACGGCCGATCACCGAGCGTACCCGGATGTTCTCCGAGATGCCCGGGATGCCAGGGCGCAGGGCGCAGACCGCGCGCACCACCAGGTCGATCTGGACGCCGGCCTGGGAGGCCTCGTAGAGGGCGCCGATGACGCGCGGCTCGAGGAGGGCGTTCATCTTGGCGACGATGCGCGCCGGCTCGCCGCTGCGCGCCCGCTCGGTCTCGTTCTCGATCGCCCGGATGACGTTCGGGTGCAGGCTGAACGGCGACTGCCACAGGTAATCGTGCTCGCCGGCACTGCCCAGGCCGGTGATCTGCATGAACACGTCGTTGACGTCCTGGCAGACGGCCGGGTGGCAGGTGAGCAGGCCGAAGTCGGTGTACAGGCGGGCGGTACGGGCGTGGTAGTTGCCGGTGCCGAGGTGGCAGTAGCGCTTGATCTTGCCGTTCTCGCGCCGCACCACCATGGCCATCTTGGCGTGCGTCTTGTGGCCGACCACGCCGTAGATGACGTGGGCGCCGGCGGCCTCCAGCTTCTCGGCCCAGTTGATGTTG
>CAYOTD010000508.1:0-4271 GCA_964406685.1 uncultured Solibacteraceae bacterium
AGGCGTACATCTCATCGCTCCAGTCGTCGTTGGGCCGGCCCTCGTGCTCGATGCCGATGGTGTAGTAGTTGGGGTTGATGTAGCGGCCGTTGGCGTCCTTCTTGAGAGCGGCCCAGGTGGGGTTCTTCAGCAGGCCGGCGTGATAGGCGGTGTCTTCTTCCTTGACGTAGTGATGCACGACGCCGCTGCTGCCGACCGCGTAATGGGCCGAGCGCGGGTTGGCCAGCGTGTTGTCGAGAAAGGTCGCGTCGGCGCCGGCGAGGGAGCCGTCGATCAGGTGGATCACCACCGCCTCGATCTCCATCCCACCCGGCCGCCCGGTGCGAAAGTTCCTTGGCGCACAGCCCTTCCACTTGATGTTCATCCCAGTTTCCTCCTCAGCCCGCCGCCCCGGTGAGTCCCAGGTCGCCTCGTTCGTCCTCGCCGGAAGCCACATTCGCCGCTCCGCCGGTGGCGGGAGGCGGCGGCGGGGGCTCCGGTTTGGCGCCGGGCGGCGGCGTCTGTTGTTCCACGCGCTGCTTGCGGTCTTCGTCGTCTTTGCGCGCCAGCAAAGAGCGGAAGCCCAGCAACTTCTTGAGCAGGTCGTACCAGAACGGCGCGCCCAGGCTCACCAGCATCCAGGAAAGCAGAATCCCGGGCGTCTTCTTCCAGGACAGGGATTCGCAGAATCCCCGCCTGTCGATTCTGTCGCCCGAAATGTATCCCGGCACGATGGCCAGATCGGGATCGTGCAACTTCGCCAGCGCGGAATGGAGCTGCTCGGAGGCGGCCCGCGTCTGCTCGGAGTACTTAACGATAGCCGGGGTCAAATCCACCAGCGTCTGGCGGTACTTCGCGTCGGTAGCGAGTTTGCGGATCAGGCTGATTGCGTCCAACTGAATGAGGAAGCAAAGCAGCAGGGCCACGACGGAGGTGACCACCTTGGCCTCCAGCGCGAAGTTCTCCGATACCCGCGCCATGGTGTTGTCGAACCAGGTGAAGACCTTGCCGGAGAGGTCACCCACGGCGGCGTCGGCAACGGCCCTGGCCCGCCAGAGGTGCGACGGCGCCGCCGGATCGCCGTTCTCGTGGGCCACGATGCGCTCCCGGATGCAGCGGGCGGTGACCGCCGGGTCGGCGACACCGGCGCGCGTCAGGGCCTGGCGAATGTTGCCGCGCAACTGGTCCAGGCGCGCCCCGAGATTCTCGTCGGCGCCCGCCAGTTGCCGGTCCTGGCGGGCCAGGGCGCCATCCTCGGCCGCCCACTCCAGCAGGAAATGGACGATCTCGTCGCGCTGCAACACCTCGGCTGGATTCAGCCGGGGGAGGGGCAGCTTCTCCGGCCATCGCATTCTCAGCTTCTCGCGCAGCCGGTTGCGCAGCCAGCCGGTCAGTTGACCGAACAGGGTGGAGTTGCGCGAGGCCAGCGGATGGCGCAGCATCCGCTCGGCGATGTAGCGCGCCTCCGCGCCCAGCAGTTCCGGGTTGATCTGCTCGACCATGTCTTTCATGGCGTCGCGCAGATAGCGCGCCCGGGAGTAGGAAATCGAGAGCAGAAACTGGGTAGCCGCCGCCACCACCGTGCAGGCAAGCAGCATCACCACGGAAACGCCGACCAGAATGTCGAGATAGCGCAGTACAGGCAGGTCCATCGCCGCATCCCGTCCCTCTGTTGGCGAGCCTAGAGGAATGGCGCGGCGAAGTCAAGGAGGGGCGAAGTCAGATGGCGCGCAGCAGGCGCGCGGGAATCGTCGCCACGGCCCAGACCAGTTGGAGGGCGCCGCCCACGGCGATCCCCACCAGGCGGAACGGGAGCAGCAACAGCCAGACCAGCGGATACAGCAGCAGCGCCGCCAGAGCCAGCGGCCAGCACAGCACCAGGAGGATGCAGAAGAGCAGGAACTTGACCATAAGGTCCCCCGCTCTTCTATGACGCGATTCCGGGGGCGAAAGTTCCCTCAGCCCGCCACCCGTGGATAGACCTTGCGGATGGCGGCCACGATGTCGGCGCAGTCGCGCGCGGTGAACTTGGGGTCCAGGATGGGACCGGCGAAGCGGTTCAGGATGTCGATGGTGCGCGGGCAGGAAGCGGCGCCGTACTGGATGGCGCGCCCGCGCTCGCTGGAAAACGACGGCCAGTTGGGATGCACCGTGCGCTTGTGCTCGATGTAGGGTTGCGCCGGCAGCACCACGGAGCCGCCCGGGGGCGAGGCCGGAACGTTCTGCGCCTTCATCGCGGCGATGAACTCGTCGCGCTTCTCCTTGGCGGCAAACTCGAGGAAGACGCCCACGCCCAGCTCGCCGGCCGGGTCCGGCAGCTTGCGGAAGCGGATGCCGGGCAGATCGCGCACGCCCTGGTAGACGCGGTGGGCGTTGGCGCGCAGCGAGGTCACGATCTGGTCCAGCTTGCGCAGTTGCGAAAGCAGCACACCGCCGGAGAACTCGTTCAGGCGGAAATTGCAGCCGACGAAGGGATCCAGGCAGGGCCGGCCGACGGTGGTCTGGTGCGGGCCGCGCAGCGAGCCGACGTCGTGGAAACGCGCGGCGCGCTCGAACAGCACCGGGTCGTTGGTGGCCACCGCGCCGCCCTCGCCCGCGGTGATGGACTTGTTCAACTGGAAGCTGTAGATGCCGACATCGCCCATCGATCCGAGCGGCTTGCCTTTGTAGCTGCCGCCGACGCTTTGCGAGCAATCCTCCAGCACGCGGATGCCGCGCCGGCGCGCGATGGGCAGGATGCGGTCGAGGTCGGCGGGGTTGCCTTGCAGGTGGACCGCCATGATGAGCCTGGTGGCGGGCGTGATGCGGTGTTCGATGTCGGTGGGGTCGATGTTGAACGACTCGTCGATCTCGGCGAACACCGGCAGCGCCCCGGCCAGCACCACCGCCGAGCAGCAGGAGTGCCAGGTCCAGGCGGGCAGAATCACTTCGTCGCCCGGTCCGATCTCCAGGGCCGCCACCGCGGCCTGGAGCGCCGCCGTGCCGGAGGTGACCGCCAGGGCGTACTTGGTCCCCATGCGGCGCGCGAACTCCCTCTCGAAGGTGAGCACCTTCATGGGCGGGGTGGAACCGGTCCCGTACCAGCGGAAGGGCCGGCGCGTTTCGAGCACCTCCATCAGCTCGGCGCGTTCCTTGTCGTCATAGTATTGCGTGCCGTAGTAACCGGCGTGCAAGGGGGTGGCGCGCACCGGGGTATCCGCGGCGGCGCCCGCCACGCCCGCCGCCGCGGCGGTGGCGAGGAACTTCCTGCGATCAACCATGTGAACCTCCCGGACACAGCCAGCATAGTCCCGCGGGAGGGGGAAAACAACCGAAAGGCGGATTGGGCGTAAACTGGTGGACGTGAAGGGTGTCCGCTACGTCTACTGGCAGGATGACGCCTTCTGGGTCGGCTATCTCGAGGAGTTTCCCGACTACATGACCCAGGGGGAGAGCCTGGAGGATCTCCAGGATCATCTTCGAGACCTCTATAAGGACCTCACCAGCGGCGAGATCCCCGGCGTGCGGCGCGTCGCGGAACTGACGTTGGGATGAAGCAAGCCGACCTGATCCGCAAGTTGGAGCGCGCCGGGTGTCTTCTCGTCCGTCACGGCGGAAAGCATGATTGGTACGTCAATCCACGGAGCGGCGCTCACCAGCCTGTGACGCGTCACAGCGAGATCAACGAGAAACTGGCCAAGAATATCCTGAAGCAGCTCAGAGACTGAATTGGCAGCCTGCCGCGACCGGCGGCGCATCCGTCGTCAGACGCGGTGGATGCGCTTCAATCCGGGCCAGTGATCGAAATCGGCGTCGAAGCTGAGAACCGAGCGCACGCCGTGCCGTTCCATCACCGCGATGTGGACCGCGTCCCGCGCCGACAGAATCGGGTACGTCCGGGTGATCCCGGCGGCGCGGAGGACGTCCGCCTTTTCGATGGGGAAGACCTCATCGGCAAGGTCCAGGGTCGTCTGAAGCGCCGGGACGATGGCGTCCCGGCGGGTGACCGCCGTGTAGCGGTGCAGGATCTCCTGGAGCACCTCGGCGTCGGTCACCAATCGCTCGCCGGCGGCAATCAGGCGTTCCAGCAGGATTTGCGCCTCGATCTTGTGCGGATGCGCCGCTCCGACCAGGTACATCGGGATGTTGGAGTCGATGAAGATCAACTCCGATAGCCCCGTTCAATCTCGCTCAGCATCTGTTCGATGTCGGCGGTGGGGAACGAATACTCCGCGCCCCGCCGGACGGCTTTCAGTTTTGTCTCCGGCTCATTCACCGGCTGTCGAGAGCGAGCGTCGCGGAGAACGCGCCGC
>CAYOTD010000509.1:0-4266 GCA_964406685.1 uncultured Solibacteraceae bacterium
AGGGTGGATGAATCGCGTCTGTGCCTGGGCAGTCACGGGGTAAACACGGGCCACCAGCCCCCGGCCGCGCTTCTCGACAACGATGCCGGAGCCGCCCACAAACAGCGGTGTCTTGTCCACCGGCAGCGGATAGTCTTTCAACAGCGCCGGCCCCGAGTGGCGGCGTCCGGAGTCGTACTCGATCCACTCGCCGCGCGGAAGGTAGACGTCGCGGGCGGCGGCGGTTTCGTAGTCGTTGCCGTAGAGAGGTGCGGCCAGCAGCGAGTCGCCGATGAGCCACTGATAGCCGCGCACGCGGTCGTTCTCCCGGCCATAGACGCCCGGATCATCGGGGAAAGCCAACGGCAGCGGCGTGAAGGACCAGGGATAGCCGTCGAGGTAGAAACGCACCGCCTGCGAGTAGAAATAGGGCTGCAACCGGTCGTGCAGGCGGGCCGCGGCCAGCATGACGCGCTCCACCTCCGGATCGCCGAAAGTCCACGGCCCCTGCCCCATGCTCATCGAGGGATGAAGCGCGGCCCACATCGCGTTACGCTTCATGTACTGGCGCATGCGGGGCGTCACCTTGAGGTCGAAATGGCCTTCGCCGAAGGTGCCGCCGACGATGTCGGGATAGACCAGCGGGAAGCCCGAGTAGCCGTAGGCCAGAGCGTTCACCGGGCCGCGGTCCTGGTTCTGGTCGAAGTTGAAATCGTTGAGGCGGTGGAGATCGGCGGGCGAGGCCAGATAGGCGTTGCGGCCCATGATGTAAAGCCCTTCGCGCATCAGCGCCGCGTTCACCGGATCGAGTTTGTCGTCGCCGAGGGTGTACTTCCCGTAGCCGAAGACGTCTTCCTTGAAGCCGTCGACGCCGTACCCGGTCCACTTCCGCGCCAGGTCGGCGAACCACGCCACGGCCTGTGGCTTGCGCCAGTCCAGAACGTAGGTCGGGCTTTTCGGCCAGCCGAACTGGAACACCTTGGGGCGGCCGTTCTCCTCGATGAAGTAGCCGTTGCGGACGCCTTCTTCGCTGAACGGGCCGTCGACGATGAAGGTGGTGCGCAGTCCCTGGAAGAACTTCAGGCCCTTGGCGTGGAACTGGGCGATGAAGGCGCGCGGGTCCGGGTAGAGGTTCTTATCGTAGAGACCGAAGCTGGTTGTCTCGTGGAAGCGCTTGTCCTCGCGCGGCCAGAAGCCGGAGCCGACCACCATCCATTGCAGCGGATAGCCGAGCGAGAGATACTGCCCCACGTTCTCGGCGACGGTTTTATGGTTGGTGTCCCACGCCAGCGCGCCGAAGGCCTCCCAGCCTACGCCGAAGAACTCGTACTTCGGCTTGAGGACCGGGTAGCCGTACAGATTGCGCGATTCGAGAAACTGGCGGTAGATCTCGGCGGGCGAGCCGGTGAATAGCGAGAAGCGCACCTCCGATTCGACCCGGCGCGCGCCCTGAAGGGACTCCTCCGCGGTGCTGCGGACGATCTTGACGCCCGGGTCCCAGACCAGGAAGGCAAACTTCTGCTTCGGGTAGATGACGAAGTTCGAGATGAGGCGCGTCAGTCCCTGCCCGGAGAGGAAGCGGTCGTTGCGGTAGCCGGTGATGTCGGTGTCGAAGGAAGGCCGGCCAACCACCGCATGATCGCCCAGGCCAAACCCCGGGCTAAGCGGGGCGAAGCGCAGCAGGACGGCGGCGGGCGTCGAAGGCCGAACGACGAGATCGGCCTGATTGGGAGTGAGGGTGACCGTCACCGTGGCCGTCAATCCCGACGCGGTGCGCACGGACAACACGCGATGGCCCTGCTGGCTGTAGGATTCCGCCGTGACCGAGACGGGTTCCGGGCGGACCGGATCGCCCAGTAGCAGCCCGCTCACCGGGTGAGCGGCGGCAACCGCCGCGCCCCCGCGTTCGAGGCTCACGCGGACCGGGTCCGGTGTGAGGCTGAGCTTCGTGTCACCCGCAGCGAGAACCAGCAGCGAGAGCAGCAGAGTCATACGGCTATTCCTTGATGTAGACGGCGGCGCGATCGACGATCATGCGCCCGGGCAGTCTCGTGTCGTCCAGCTTGCCGGAGAGCTTCTCGGAGGCGATGGTGGTCAGCCAGAAGTTGATCCGGTCGTGCTCGCCGTCGGCCGGCGGGTAGGTGAGGACGCAGCGCAAATCGCCGTCGAGATAGAAGCGAACCTCCTTGGGAGTCCATTCGAAGCCGTAGTTGTGAAAGTCCGCCGAGGCGTCGAAACCCAGCGCTCCGCGATAGACCCCCGGCGTGCAGGAGAGGCTGGAGCTGGAGCCGGGCCCTTTCCACTTGATCAACCCCATGTGGCCCTTCCAGGTCAGGTCGGAATCGAACTCCATGCCGTCGATCTCGGTGCGCATCAGTGGCGGATACGTGGTGGAGCCATCGCCGCAGTACATCGCCCACACCGACTGGTGCCAGCCCGAAGCGCCGAACATCCTCGCGCGCGCCTCGTAGTAGGCGTAGCGGAAGCGCTCCTTGCTGATGATGCCGCCGCCGGTGTATTTCTTGCCGCGATGGGCCTCCTTGCGCAGATGGATGATCAGGTTCCCGTCTTCGACCGAGACGTTCTCCGGCCGCTGGGAACTGTCCATCTTGACATCGGTACGGTAGATCCACTTCGACAGGTCGAGCGTGGAACCGCTGAACTCGTCGCTCCAGGCCAGCCGATACCCCGCCGGCGGCTGTGCGAACAACGGGAAACAGAAGAGCAGCACTGCAAACAGACGAATCATGAAGCGTAACACCTCACTGCGAACAGCGCGGCCGGAGCACCGTGCGTCGCCAGGATCTCTATGTGAAGCTCCGCGGTGACCGCGGGCTGTGCAAGCTCGATCGAGTTGCGGGTCTGGTGATTGTCCGCGCATTCGGCAAGCACCTCGCCGCGGCCGTCGAGGATGCGGTAGTGGCGGATGCAGAACGGAATGTCGCGTTCGGGATGGCCCCACAGGACGGATTCCAGCGGATGATCGAAGTCGGTGTCGAAGCAAAGCTCGATGCGCGCGATGGTCTGGGCCTCGGGCCAGCTCAGAGTTAGGCGGGGAGCCGCGTCTCCGGAGGCGGCCACCCAGGCGTTGGTTTGCGTCGTGGGACGCATGACGCCGTTGACCACGTTGGCCGGCGCGAACACCGCCAGCGGTGGTTCGGCTTTCAGCGCCAGGTTCTGCCCGCCGGGCCGGCGGGCCGGAAGCCAGAACTCGAACGAATCGATCCCGCTTCCCTCGGGCGGTTCCTGCCGCGCGCCTTTGGCGACCGCCTTGTTCATCGATTGCGTCAGGCTCAATACGCCCGTGACGCGCTCCCCGGAAAGATGGACCGCGACCGCCGGGTTGCGCGCCAGCACGTAGAACAGATAGGCCGGTTCGGCCAGCGGCGCCGCCGGGCGCAGGGCAATTGGCTGCGATCTCCCGGGCGCCAGGGCGAGCGAGGCGTGATGCAGAACCCGCTCCGGCGTGAAGTTGCCGGGACGCTCACTCGCGCGTACCTCCACATCCAGCACGGTCGCTTCGCTCACATCCGCAAGAAACGTGATGGCCGGAGCGGGACCGGCGGGCACGGGCAGCAGCATGGCGCGCGCGACGTTCAGCGGCGCGGTCTCTCCCGAAGAACCGAATTCCTCCAGCACATATTCGCTCGAAGCGCTGATCCGCGCGCCGCGCGCCAGGTCGCCGGGATCTTCGAGAGTCAGGCCGGGGATGTTCTGGCCCGAGCGCAGCAGCGCGCGCTGCAATTCCGCTACCGGCGCCTGGGCAGGCCTGACACCGTACCGCCGGCAGATGGCCGCGGCCATGCCCGCGGCTTGCGCCGAGTGGGCACAGGTAGCCATCACGCGCGTGGAACCGAAGGCCACGTGCGAAACGCTCACAATACGGCCGGCCAGAAACAGGTTCGTGATGTTGCGCGAGTAGAGGCAGCGATAGGGGATCTGGTAGACGCCCTTGGAATGCCATTGCGTGCAGGGCGCCTGGGGACTGTAGATCCCTTCGGCCGGGTGCAGGTCCATCGCCCAGCCTCCTACCGAGACAGCGTCATCGTGCGTGCGCTGCTCGACGATATCGCGCTGCGTGAGGATGTAGTCGCCCTCGAAACGGCGGCTCTCGCGCTTGCCGGGGATTGTGCCGACCCACTCCAGCGTCATGGTCTCGGCTTCGGGGAACCGGCCCGAGTTCTTGATGTAGTCCCAGGCTCCGTAGATGATGCGCCACAGCTCCCACTTGATCTTCTCGGTGTCGTGGATGGTGTCAAGCAGGCCGCCGTACTCGAACCACCAGAA
>CAYOTD010000510.1:0-1551 GCA_964406685.1 uncultured Solibacteraceae bacterium
CCGGCATGTTGCGGTAGGGGTGGGCGATGAAGGCCGTGGCCAGCAGGGCTTCCAGAAGCTTGCCCTGCGGGCTCGACTCCACCCTCATGCGGCGCTCTTCGCGCACCACGTCGCGCTCCTTGTAGAACTCGCGGAACACCGGCTTGAGGAAGCGCTCGGACTCCATCAGGAACCACAGCTCCGCGCGGTTGGCCGGCAGGTTGTAAAAATACTGCGTCGAGTCCATTCCCGTGCCGGCGTTCAACCCGACGCCTCCGTTCTCTTCAATGATGCGCGTGTAGACGTTGGGATCGACGAAGCTGTTGGCTTTTTCAATGGCGGCCTTGAGGGACGCCTCCAGTTCCTTGATCCTGGCCGCGTTGGCGCGCACGCCGAGATTGCGCTCTGCCTCGAGTTGGTCGTAGACCTTCTCGATCGCTTCCAGGGCCTTCTTTTCTTCCGGCCAGTTCTTCGTTCCGACCGAATCGGTGCCCTTGAAGGCCATGTGCTCGAACATGTGGGCCACGCCGGTCTGCCCGCCGGGGTCGTCCACCGAGCCGGCGTTGACGAAGGAGTGGAACGAGACCACCGGCGCCTCGTGGCGCTCCAGCACAATGAAGTGCATGCCGTTGGGAAGGGTGAACTCGCTGACGCGCTTCTCGAAATCCTTCAAGTTCTGCGCATGCAGCGTATGAGCGATCAGAAGTGTCAGGGCAAGCCTGAGCGGGTGTGGCGACATGTATGTAACGCCTCCGAGGCCGGAGTGAAATCACTACCATTCTAACCCGCTGTCTCCTTTCCGCTCGGCTAATGCGTCAGAATCAAGTCATGGGACCTCGGCGGAGGGAACGCGATGCGCTCGACAGGGACCCGGCCGGCCGGGATCCAGGGGGGCATCGATGCTGACACTGGAGTTCTGCCGCGAGCGCCAGAAACGGCTGCTCGGCCACATGCAGGAAAACGGGCTTGCCCTGGTCGTGTTGGGAAACCCGAAGACCATTTACTACTTCACCGGCGCGCTGCCGGATGCGCTTCGGCACCACGTCTTCGCGCTGGACGCCGGCGGGCACGGTCTGATGATCACCGACACCGCGCCGGCGCAGTGCGCGGCCGACCGGGTCGAGGTCTACACCGGCTACACCCTGGAGCGCGTATTCAGCCGCGCCACCATGCACCGCGAGATCGTCGCCAGCCTGCGCAGTTTCGCGGCCGCGCGCCCCGGCCCGGCTGCCGCCGAGATCGAGTTCGTCAGCGCGGGCGCGGCCGCCGCCCTGGGGCGTCCGGTGGTGAATCTCACGCCCGCTCTCGACCGGATGCGCCGCCGCAAGGACCCCGACGAGATCGAGTGCCTGCGCCGGGCGATCGAGGTTGCCGAGGCCGGTTACGCCGCCGTCAAGCGCGTGCTCGCTCCGGGCATGACCGAATGCGAGGTCTACTGCCTCTTCCATGACGGCATGGTCGAGGCGGCCGGAACCTCGGTATCCTTACGCGGCGATTTCGCCTGCGGCACGCGCGCCATCGACGGCGGCGGGCCGCCGATGCGGGTGCGGCTGACGATTCCGGCGCGCTTCG
>CAYOTD010000510.1:1561-4261 GCA_964406685.1 uncultured Solibacteraceae bacterium
ATCTTCCCCTGCCTCGAAGGCTACAACTGCGATCTCACCCGCACTTTCGCGGCGGGCCAAGCCAGCGGCCTTCAGCAGGAAGCCTGGGCGCACGTGGCTGGAGCGCACGATCTGGCGCGGCGCCTGATCCGTCCCGGGGTCCCGGCCGGCGCGGTCTACCGGGAGATCCTGAACCACCTGGAACAGTTCAAGCCGGCCAAGGGGTCCTTCACTCATCACGCCGGTCACGGCGTTGGACTGGATGCGTGGGAGTTTCCGTGGCTGACGCCCGGCAGCGATCAGACGATCGAGGAGGGCGACATCATCGCCTGCGAGCCGGGGTTGTACGGCGAAGCCCTGCGAGGCGGCATCCGTCTGGAACACAATTATCTGGTGGAAGCGGACGGGATAACCGCGCTGGACACATTTCCGTTGGAACTATAGAGGAGGAGTTACTCGTGAGAATCGGAGTGCTCGGCCTGGGCTTCATGGGCAGCACGCATTTGCAGGGGATCCTGCGCATCCCCGGTCTGGAACTGGCGGCGGTGATGGACGCCGATCCCAAACGGCGGTCGGGCGACCTGAGCGGCATTCAGGGCAATCTGGGAGGGCCGGGACAGCGGCTGGACTTGGCCGGCGTGGTGGCCCGCTACGGCACGGTCGCGGAGATCCTGGCCGACGCCGCCGTCGAGGCGGTCGACATCTGCCTGCCGACCAATGCCCATGCCCCGGCGGCTATCGACGCCCTGCGCGCCGGCAAGCACGTGCTGGTGGAAAAGCCGATGGCTCTCGACGACGACTCGGCCGCCCTCATGCTCGCCGAAGCCGGGCGCGCCGGGCGCGTGCTGATGGTGGCGCAGGTGCTGCGCTTCTTCCCCGCCTACCGGGCTCTCCACGACCTGGTCCGATCGGGACGCCTGGGCGCGGTGCGCTCCGCCCTGTTCCGCCGGCGCACGGCGACGCCCACCTGGGGGCCCTGGGAATTCGACAAGACGATGAGCGGCGGAGGGGTGTTCGACCTGCTGATCCACGACGTCGACCAGGCGCTGTGGCTGTTCGGCGTCCCCGAAGCCATCACCGCCACCGGCCACGAGGACCTGCCGCGCGGCATCGACACCATCGCCGCCGAACTCCACTATCCGAACGTTGGCTCGGTGACCATCACCGGCGGCTGGCACCATCGCGGCCAGTACCCATTCTCCATGGAATACACCGTGGTGGGCGATGAGGGAGTGGTCGAGTTCAGCTCGGCCGGCCGCCCGGCGACGGTGTATTGGGCCGACGGCCGCTCCGAGGTCCTGCCGGTGGACGACAAGGACCCCTACCAGGCCGAGATCGAGTACTTTGTCGAGTGCTGCCGGACGGGCGCCCGGGCCGAGCGGTGCCCTCCGGAAGAGTCGGCCCAGGCCGTGCGGCTCACGCGCCGGATGGTCGAGGCGAGAAACTCGCGACAGCGTCAAACACCGTAGCCACGTTCTCGTCCGGCGTTCCGTAGTCCATGTTGATGACGCACACGCCAACGTTCTGTGTGCGTCCGGCCGCGCCCAGCAGCGACTCGACGTCGCGGCGGATCTCGGCGGCGCCGCACTGGAGCATCCGCACCGGGCTCAGACGCAGGTTCAGGAAGGCGTCCGGCAGCAGTTCAGCGCAGCGTCCGGCCTTCGAGCCCCAGCCGACGTCGTAGAACACCGCGCCGGTGGTGCGGTAGTGCTCCGCGTAGCGCTCCAGGTTGTTGCCGCAATGGTGGATGCCGAAGGGGCGCAGCCGCTCCGCCAGACGCCGGTCCCACTCCGCCAGCGCCGAGCCGTACAGAGCGGGCGAGATCATCTGGGTCGAGCAGTTGCTCGCCAGAAAGGTGCGCCGGTCGGCGTTGACGATGGAGCGGTTCACCGCCACCGAACAGGATCCCGTCCGCCGCCGCACGTACTCGGCCACGCGCGCCGTGGTCTCCGTGACCACCGCGAACAGGTGCGCAGTCAACTCCGGGTCCTCCAGCATGTCCAGGAACAACTGCTGGCCGCGCAACTCAAGGGCGGTGTTGATGACGCCGCCGGTGTTGAAATCACCGCACAGGTAGCCGAATTCCTTCTCCAGCGCGTCCATCTGCGCGATCCACTCCCGCATCGGCCAGGTGCTTTCGATGTCCGGAACGCGTAGCGCGAGGATCTGCTCGCGGGTGAGATCCGCGGGGATGTTCCAGGGCGCCTGGTTGTCGGAGAAGCGGATCTCGACGCCCAGCAGGGCGGGGATGACGAAACCGCCGGCGACGAACTCGGAGCCGATGACGGGTCGCGGTTGCGGATCCGGCGCGCCGATTCCGAACCGCTCGTGAAGCGTCCGGCGCATGAGCACATCGTTTTCGATGCGCGTCCTGGGATCGAAATAGAACGGGCGGTCGAACGAGATGCCGTAGTTGCGGAACCACCAGTTGGGATTGAAGATGAGCTCAACGGGGATCATGGGTGCCGGCCGGTCTCTGGTCTTGGGTCGTGGTCAGCTAAGCTCCGTCCGGATGGCTTCCGCGATCCGGTGGGCAAAGTGTTCCACGCGCGCGATGACCGGGCCTTCCACCATAACACGAGCCAGTGGTTCCGTGCCCGAGAAACGCACCAGCACGCGGCCGGCGTCGCCGAACTCCCGTTCGGCTGCGCGCACCTCGCGGCCGACCGATGCCAGTTCTTCCAGCGGGCGCTTGTGCTTGACGCGCACGTTGACCAGCCG
>CAYOTD010000511.1:0-4249 GCA_964406685.1 uncultured Solibacteraceae bacterium
CACTCTCTCATTGGCGCCCAGCACGGTCGCGCCCGACGCTGCGGCGGCGAGGAAGGTCCGGCGATTGAGTGGAGTCATGACTCCATTGATTCTAGCCCATGGCGGAGGGCGGCTACGACTCAAACTGGCGGCGGAACTCCGTAAACTGCTCTCGCAGATCGCCCAGCTCCGCCCGCAGCGCGGCCATTTCGGCCTCCAGCCGCGCCACCCGGTCCGGCGGTGGCGCCGGCGCCGGGGCGGCCTCCGCCGGCGTCACGTCGCCGCAGAACAGGTGCGCGTAGCGGATCTCCTTGGCGCCCGGCGCCCGCGGCAGCCGCTTCACCAGAGCCTCGGGTTCGCGCTCGATAAGACGGTTCACGGCAGCCTCGGCGGCTTCGAGATCGTCGAAGGAACGTATCCTCCCCGCGCGCTCCCGCAACTCGCCCGGGGTCTGCGGACCGCGCAGCAGCAGCACGCACAGAATCGCCAGCTCGCGCGCCGGGAAATTGAAAACCTCGGCCATGCGATGAGCGTACTTCTCCACCCGGCTGCCGGCGCCGGTGACCGCTGCGGCCAGCCTTTTGTCGCGCAGCCTGCCGATGGCCGCCGCCACCGCGTCCTCGTCGTAACTGGTCACCGGCTCGCGGTTCGTCTTCTGGTTGCAGGCGTTGGTCAGCGCGTTGAGCGACAGCGGGTAGTACTCGGGCGTGGTCAGGTCCTTCTCGATCAGCACACCCAGTACGCGCGCCTCGATACCATCCAGCGTAAACTCCACAGATTCACAATACACTGTATGAGGAGGCAAACGTGAAATCGGGATTGACGCGACGGGTGTGGATGACTGGTGCGGCCGGCGCGGCGCTGGCCGCCGAACCGGTGCGGCTTCCGGCCGCGGTGCGGATTGCCATTCTGGGGTTCGACGGCCACACCGGCGAGATCCTGGGTCGGCTGCCGCAACTGCCCGATGTCGAAGTGGCCGCCGTTTCCGACCCCGACCCCCAGGTCACGGCGCGCGCGCTCTGGAACCCGCGCCTGGCGAAAGCGAAGCAGTACACCGACTACCGCCGGATGCTGGATGCCGAAAAGCTCGACATGGTGGCGGTGTGCAATCCCAACGGCGATCGCGCCGCGGCCATCTTGGCCTGCGTCGAGCGCAAGCTGCACGTCATCGCCGAAAAGCCCCTGGCCGTCGAGTGGGACGATCTGAAGCGCGTGAAGAAAGCGGTGGCCGCCAGCGGCATCAAGCTGGGAATGCTGCTGCCCATGCGCTACGACCCTCCGTACCGCGCGCTGAAGAGGATCGTCGATTCCGGAGAGATCGGAGAAGTAGCGCAGATCGGGGCGCAGAAATCCTACAAAGCAGGCCGGCGCCCGGAATGGATGCGCAACCGCGCCTCCTACGGTGGGACCATCCCGTGGATCGGCAGCCACATGGTCGACCTGATGCGATTCACCAGCGGCCGCGAGATGACCGAAGTGGTTTCCTTTCAAACGCACATCGCCTTCCCCGAGATCGGTGACATGGAGAACGTCACCGGTTCGCTTTTTAAGCTCGACAACTCCGGGATCGGTACCCTGCGGATGGACTATCTCCGTCCCGACACCGCGGCTTCGCACGGAGACGACCGTCTGCGGCTGGCCGGGACGAAAGGCGTGGCCGAGTACCAGGCGGCAACCGGCGTCACACTAGTATCTTCCAGCCGCAAGCCGGAGACCATCCAGGATCTGCCGCCACAGGGCTCCGTGTTCCTGGATTACCTCCAGTACGTTTATAACCATGCCGCTCCGACACTTACCCTGGCCGACATCTATAGGGTTTGCGAGATCGTTCTTGGGGCCCGCGACTCCGTCGAGTCCGGCCGGCCGGTTCGCCTCTAGGACTCCGGTGCCTCTCCGCAGTTCCAGTCACGCGCGCAGAGATTTTTTATTCGCTTGATTCCGGAAGAGTTCCCCCGGCCTCCGCGGGAATCGCGGCCCTCCTGTATGTACGATGTGGGCAGAAGCGATCTGGCATTTCGGACCACTTCCTCAAGGACGGAAAAATGGGAGAGCCTCCCGTCATCATCATCTTTCCGGGCCTCTGGTAGTCGGCAGTACCCAATCGTGCAGACGGGGCGCACGCAACAGCTCAAAATACCGAAAACCATCGGTTGCCAATTCGCGGCATCACTGGTATGATTCCTAGGAGTACTACCGCCAGGGGTACTCCTAGGAACGCCAGGCCCCGCGTCTCCCCTATTCCTTTCCCCCTCACATGGTTCGGCACTATTCGGCGGCGGTAGTACTTTTTTTGGCGATTCCGGGAATGGTTCTACGCCTGGATCGCGGCCGCAATCTGAACGGAGAGACCGGCTCGGATTGGGCGGTCGGGGCGTTGGCATCCTACCGTGCGCGCGGGACCCATCATTTTCAAGCGGGGCGGTTTGAGCAGGCGCGAGCCGACTACGAAGCCGGATACCGCGCCGCTGTCGCAGGTGGCCAGACCGCTGCCGCGATTCGCTTCAAGGTAAACGTCGGTTCCTGCCGGTTTGCGGCCTCCGAGTACCAGGAGGCGGTGGTGGAGTTCCTGGAGGCACGCCGGTTGGCTCGCGAAGCCGGCGACCGCGTGGGGCTGGGCGCGATCTCCATAAACCTGTCGGGCATTTACCTACAACTGGGCGACGCCGCCTCCGCCTCCTGGGCGGCGGAAGAAGGACTGCGCGACATCGAGCGGATCTCGAAGCTGCCCTATCGCGCCAAGCTTCTCGTGCAACTGGCCAACACCCGTGCCTGGAGTCGCGGGCTCGACGAGGCTCTGCCGGCATTCGCCGATAGCATCGCCGAGGCGGACCGGGTCGGCGACGACTCCCTCCTGGCTCTGGCGTTCGAGTACCTGGGGACTCATTCCCTCCGTCTGGGCCTGTTGGAGCAAGCTGAGCAGGCCTACCTGAGAGCCTACTGGGTGCGGCGGATGCTGAAGCCGGACGAGGTCCACAACTCTCACGCCAACCTCGGCCGGCTCCGCCTGGCGCAAGGCGATCCGGCCTCCGCCGCGCGCCTGTTCGATCTGGCGATCGCCGGCGACGAGCGGATGCCGAGCCTGGTGCAAATGTGGACGCTCTACCACGGGCGGGGCAAAGCGAAGATGGCGCAGGGACGGCCGGAGGAGGCGCTGGAGGATTTCGCCGCGGCGGTAGACCTGGCCCAGCGATGGCGCGCGGACGCCGTCGCCGCCGATGCCCTTCGCATTCGCACCGATGTCGGCCTGCATGAGATCTACGGCGCTTACGTCGAGGTGGGCAACCGCCTCGCCCTGGACGGCGGTGGCACGGCTCTGGCGCGCAAGACATTCGCCGTCGCCGAGAGGAACCGCGCCGCCAGTCTGCGCGAGCGCTGGAACAACTCCGACGATCTGCGCCGCCGCCTTCCGGCGGAGTACTGGCCTGTGCTGGGACAACTCCAGTCCGCCGAAGCCGCCGCCCTGCGGAATCCCACTTCGCCTACCGCCGCCTCCGCCCATCAGCTCCGGCTGCGCCTGATCGAGATGGAGGCGGCCGGCGGTGTGCCTCAACTCCCCGACGGCCAGGCCGGCGCCGAGGACTTCTCCCGGGCGGTTCAGGGCGCTCTATCGCCTTCCGAGGCTCTGTTCAGCTTCCAGTTCGACGATAGGGAGTCGTACCTGTGGGGCGTGACGCGTGAGGAGTTCAGACTCTACGCGCTGGCTTCCCGGAGCGTCCTGGCGCCTCTCGTCGCGCGATTCCAGGAGTCGGTCCGGCTGGGCCGGCCGGATGCGACCGAGACCGGACGTGAGTTGTACACCCGGCTGTTCGGACGGGTCTCAGCGTCCATGGCGAGCAAGCCGAGTTGGATCCTCGTCCTCGACGATGCCTTGTTTGAAGCTCCCCTGGCGGCGTCGGTGACCGCCATGCGCGGCAGACAGCCGGTCTACCTCGCCGAGAATCACTCGTTGCTGGTGATTCCCGGTGCCGCCGCGCTGCTCGGCCCCCGTCCGGTCCCCCCTGTTCCCGGCCGCTGGCGCTTCGTGGGTGTGGCGGACCCGGTCTATAACCGGGCCGATCCCCGCTGGAGCCGATCCCTGCCGGTATCGCCCGAGGCGGCCCCGTCGGAGGCTGTAGCGTGGGAGCTCCCGCGACTGGTCGCCAGCGCGGCGGAGGTCCGCGGTTGCTCCAGGCTGTGGAATGCTCCGGAGAGCGTTCTGCTTGAGGGGCCTGCCGCCAGTCGCGCCCGGCTGACCGAGGCGCTCCGCGAGCGGCCGGCGGTGCTTCACCTG
>CAYOTD010000512.1:0-4244 GCA_964406685.1 uncultured Solibacteraceae bacterium
CCCGACTCGTTGCCCACCCAGCGGATGTCGCCCCAGGGGAGAAAGCCGACATCGGCGAAAACCAGGGTGTTTGGCTGGTACGTTCTAAGGGTTTCGGCATACTTCTCGAAGTCGTAGACGTGGCCCTCGCTGCCGGCGCCGTCCAGCCAGAACTCGGTCAACTCCCCATAGCGCGTGGCCAGTTCCTGCACTTGGGCGCGGTAGTAGGCGTCGTAACGGGCGTTGTCCTTATAGGAAGGCTCATGGCGGTCCCAGGGGGACAGGTAGACGCCGAAACGCAGGCCGTGCTTGCGGCAGGCGGCGGCGACCTCGCGGACCAGATCTCCTTTGCCGCCGCGCCAGGGGCTGGACTTCACGCTGTAGTCGGTGTGGCGAGTGGGCCAGAGGCAGAAGCCGTCGTGGTGTTTGGCGACCAGGATCAGGTAGCGGGCGCCGGCCGCCTTGGAGGCCGTAACCCACTGCTCGGCATCCAATTGTGCCGGGTTGAAGACCTTGGGGTCGGCCGTGCCGTCGCCCCACTCGCGGTCCAGAAAGGTGTTGGTGCCGAAGTGGATCAGGACGCCGACTTCAAGGTCCTGCCAGGCCAGTTGCTGCGGGGTGGGCCGCAGATCGGCGAAGTTCTGAGCCAGGGCGGAGAGGGCCGCAAGAAGGAGGGCAGCTAGTCTCATCCCTCCGAGGATACCGGGAAACAGGAGCGCGGTAAACTACTCTTGCGCGGGCATTTGGGTGTCGGTGTCGCGCCAGGCGCTGATCTTCAGGCGGCGGCAGACCCAGCAGAGACCCTCGTTGGAGTTCGGAGCGCACTCGGACCCGCAGACTACGCACTTGCCGGCGTCGCGCCGCAGCCGGTCGGCTTCCATGGAGCGCTTAGCCCGCTCCAGGATTTCCTTGGACACCACCGGATCCTGGCCCGCTCCCGTTTTGCGTTTCATTATGCTCCTGTAAGACTCACTTTACTACACGGCGGGTCAAGCGGCAAACCGGGTGAAACACCCGATCAGGCGGCCTGTTGTTGCCGAAGAACGAAACCGGCGTCGAGCGAAGCGGCGCACCGGGGGCATCGCTGCCCGGGCTTGACGCGCACCCGCCGGCCGAAGACGGCCACTTCCGCCTCGACGGTGTGAGTACAGATTGGGCAGTAGACGCTGCCGGGGGAACTTTTGATCTCGGGTTTGACCAGGACTTTCATTGTGCCCTCCCTCCTCAACCATTTCGACGAGAATCGGCGTTCCTAAGATGTCAGAAAAGTGTAATTTTTCGTTAACAGGGTTCAGACTCTACTGCCGGCCCAGCCAGCGGAGGCGGAAGTTCAACGACCGGTGCTGGCCTCCGTAGAACTGAAGGAAGCGGGCGGAATCGAGGTTGCTGTTCACCGCGTTGGGGTTCCGGTGATTGGTGATGTTGTTGAAGCCGGCGCGCAAGGCCCAGCGCTGGCCGCGAAACCGGAAGCGCCGCTCGGCGTGCAGGTTCAACTCGAAGAAGGCCGGGTAGCGGCGCGAATTCAGCGCGCCCACCGCGCGGCCTTCGGAGCTATAGACCGAGAACGGGAAGCCGCTGCGGGTTTCCAGCAGGTAAGCCAGCGCCCAGTTCTCCCACCACGTGGGCAGGTATCCCCAACTTAGCAAACGATGGGGCGCGTCCCAGGGCATGGGGCCGAAGTTGTCCGGATACAGGAATGGGTCGTCCGCGCTCAGGTCGGCGACGGAGTTCGAGCGCGAGCGCGAACGTGTGTAGCTGGCCATCCACTCATACTGCCGGCGGAGCGGCCGGCGAAAGGTGAGTTCCAGGGCGTCGTAGGCATCCAGCCGGTGGTTCCCGAGAACGTAGTAGGCGTCCATCGAGTTGGCGCCGAACTGTTCCGCGATGCCGCCGGGAATCGACTCGCCGGTTCCCGCCAGGTTGCGGTAGGCGAGGCCCAGGCGCCCGCGCTTGCGCGTGGCGGTGACGCGTACGTGCCAGCCGGCCGAGGTCCGGCGCTCGTAGCCGAGAGTGGAAATATGATAGCGCGGCATGCGGTACGGCGGTTCGACAGTGTAGGTCGAGAGGGCGGGTCCGCGTATCGGATCGCCGGCGGGAGAGAAGTACGTCGCCAGGGAAACCTGGTCCAGCGGGCGGGCGAAAACCTTCAACGGCGGCGCCTCGCGGATGACCGAGATACCGCCGAAGAACTTGGACTGCCGCCGCCCGCCCGGCGCCCAGGCGGCTCCGAAGACGGGAGCGGCGGCGGTGGAGCCGACCAGGCGGTTCCAGTCGACCCTAAGGCCGGCTTCCACCAGCAGCCCTTCCCGCGGCTTCCAGGCGTCCTGAAGATACCAGGCGGCCTCGTGGTTGTGGATGTTCAGGCGCCCGTTGCCGGCGAAGACGACTTGCAGATACGGGGTCGAGTCGGCGCGCTGATGCAGGTAGCCGGTGCGGCGAACGTCCTGCCAGTAGGCGACGCGTTCGGACTCGATGCCGGTCTTGACGACGTGGGTTCCGGCCAGCCGCAACGAGGGCAGAATGGCGGTCAGCATGACCTGATCGCGGCTGCCTTTCCGCGCGGCGTCGAAAAAGTTGTTGCCGCTCTTGCCCTCTGGGGTCAGCACAAGCAACCCGCTCCCTTGCGGGATCTCCCGTGCGAAGGTGCGGTTGGCGGCATACCCGGCTTCAACCACAGCGCCGCGCCGCAGGTAGAGTTGATCCTTCACGTGGAAGAACCACTGGCGGGAGCGCCGGTCGGTGGTGGTCTCCATGGGGCTGAGGACGCCCAGGCCGGTGTGTGGGGCGTTCCAGTAGTTCAGCAGGAAGCCGCCGAACAGGATGTGGGAGGGAGTGAGGTTGAACTGGGTGTGGAGGAGGTTGCTGACGCGCCAGTCGGAGGTGCGGTCCCCGCCGGCGGGCAGATCGTCGACAACGTGGTTCTGGTATTGCAGGGCGAGGCTGTCGGAGAACCAGGCGCGGCTCTTCCGAAGCGGGCCGGAGATGCCGGCGCGCGGCGTCCAGTCGCCGATGACCAGTCCCTTGTGGTTCTCGATCCCGGGGACGAAGTTGGTTGCGCTGTAGTGCGGGCGGTCCGATCCTGTCACTGTCGAAATGGCCATGACGCCGCCGGAGGCCTTTCCGTATCCGGAAGCGAAGGCTCCGCTGGAGAACTCGATCGACTGCACGGATTCGACGCTGACGCGGCTTTCCAGGCGTCCGGTGAGGGGGTCGTTGACGGTGAAGCCGTCGAGTGTGTAAAGGGTCTGCTCCTCCCCGCTGCCGTTGACGTGGATGCCGCCCATGGCATCCTGCACGACGCCGGGAACGATCCGCAGGGCATTCTTCAGGTTGTTGGTGGTGGGGTAGGGGATCGACAGGACTTCAGTGCCGTGCAGGCTCCTGGCGGGGGCCGCCTGTTCGAGATTAACGGTGCCCGCCGTGGCGCTCACCTCGAGCGACTCGAAGACCTCGCGTAGGGGATTCAGGACGAACTGGATCTCGTTGGGGCCCGCCGCCAGGCGGACCTTTCGCCCTTTGAGAGTGAAGAAACCCTCGCGCTCGACATCAATAGAATAGTCCTCGGCGGAGGGGAGCCGGCACGAGAACGCTCCGGCGGGGTCGGTGAGCATCACGCGCCGGGAGGCTGTGGGCGCATCGGGGGAGATGCTGACGCGGGCGCCGGCAACCGGTGCGCCCGTGTCGCTGACCACGCGCCCGCCCAGCGTAACCGCCGTCTCTGCCCCGGCACAGGCGAGAGCGAAAGACAGGATCGCGCACCACGCCGTCCTCCGTTCGAGGCTCACCCCACACCAATATATATACTGGCTGGTCAAGCAGGCTACTTGCGGCGGGTGTCCCGGTGGCTGACTTTGACGCTGAAGCCGGCCTGCTTCAGGCGCCGATGGATCTCCTCGGCCATCATGACCGAGCGGTGCTGGCCTCCGGTGCATCCGAAGCTGATGGTCAGGTAGCTCTTGCCCTCGCGGATGTAGTGCGGGATCAGGTAAACGAGCAACTGGGAGATGCGCTCGACGAACTCGCGCGTCTGCGGGAACGAGCGGATGTAGCGGGCCACGCGGGGGTCGCGCCCGGTGCGGTCCTTGAACTCGGGCAGGTAGTTTGGGTTGGGGAGAAAGCGCACGTCGAAGACCAGGTCGGAGTCGTGCGGCACGCCGTGGCGGAAGCCGAAGCTGTTGATATAGATCAGCGTTTTGGCTTCTTCGCGGCCGCCGGCGAAGCGCTCCCCGATGAACTCGCGCAGTTCGTGCACGGTGAACTTCGAG
>CAYOTD010000513.1:0-4243 GCA_964406685.1 uncultured Solibacteraceae bacterium
CGTCTTCCGCCAGGCTCAGGGCAACGTTGCTGAACGGCTCCGGGCTGTGGTTCACCGCCAGCCGCGTGGCCGCCTTGGCCGAGTGCCCGGTCAAGGCCACTCCGCCCGCCAGCAGGAACAGCAGCACCTGGTACGCGGGGTCGGCGTTGGCGAACAGCGAAGAGGCCAGCAGCGCGGCCCCGATGGGGCGGATGAAGGTGTGAATCGAGTCCCACGCGCTGTCCACCCAGGGGATCTTGTCGGCGACGAACTCGACCGCGCACGCCACTCCCGCGGCGATCAGAACCCGCGTGTCGGCCAGCACCGAAGCCTGCTGCCATTGGACCGGCAGCGCGATCCAGTGGAACCGCAGCAGCAGGCCGACACCCAGCACGGTGGCGTAAAGCCGCGCGCCCGCCAGCACGCCCAGCCCCAGTGCCGAAGCCAGCGGCAGGAGAGTCTCCATGATGAGGTAGTGTACCGCGCCGTGCCCGGCTTGACCACAATCGTTCGCTAAGGTCCTGATCGGGGGCTGATTGCTCCACTCCAGACGAGCACGGCACACCGCGCGGCCGGATGTGTGGCGGCGCTCCGGCGCTGGTATCCCCAGCATGCCGAAAGGGGCTTGACAGCTCTACCGGACCACTTCGAAATCGATGACCTGCCTTGCCGCTGAGTCTTGCGATTGTGCCAGCCGGTCAATCACAACTAACTCCAACACATACTCGCCCGGCGCCGCATCCGCGGGCATGGAAAACTGGCCGGATGTCAAGACTCGGCCATAATTCGTCCCCTCCGGCGCCTGCAAACGCTGTACCTCGCCCCTGTAGATCCGCTTACCATCGCGGTATAGCATCATCCGGGTTTCTAGTTCCGGCTTACTCGATTGCCCGGCTATCTGGACGTTGAGGATTTCCGCCTCATATCGGAGCATCGCGCCTGGCTTGAACATCCGCACGGCCGGACTGCCCTCCGGATCGGCCGCATTCACAGTCGGCACAAGGCCGCCGCCGGGTGAAGTCATCGCGTTCACGCTGCCTAAGAGAATGCCGCCGAGCACAAGCCGGTTCCGTGCGTCGGGAACCTCGACAAAACTCGCCGCCGATCCGATCCGGCGACTGCCCAGATCCTCAACCACGGCCCGCAACTGGTACACCCCAGCCTGTTTCACCCAGTGCCCGACCGCGTACACCACGCCGTGCTTCTCAAGATCCTCCCGTTGCTCCGGCTTGACTCGGACGTCAATAGGCCTGGACGTCTTCGCCGTCATCTTGCCTTTCTCATCAAACGTGGCAACGAGCGCCTGCACGGCCGCCCTTTGCCATCCTCCGGGCTCGTCGGTGAACCGGAGACTCTGAGCGTTTATGTGTAGTAGCGACGTGATGTACGGGCCCTGCCTCTCATCGAAGCCAAACACTGGCGTGAGCTTCACACGCACGTCCTCTGAGTTGAAGGGCGATGCCAGTGCTGCGGTGATCCCGGACTCAGATGGAGGCGGTGTTTCGTCCGAAACACCCAGAAACCCCTGCCGGTAGCGTAGCCGAAAACCCGGACGCTTGAGCCGCAGTGCCAGCCTATGGAATGCTCCTTTCTTGAAGGTATCGGAGGGTGGTACATAGCCGATTAGGTAATAGCCTTGTTTATCGGCGAGAGCTCGCTCGATGCTGCCCGCCAGGTCGTTGTCATTGCGTAGGAACAGCCCGCCCGTCTGGTCCGCCAGATACGCGAGCCCCTGGATGGAACGGACGTATTGCTCGTTGGCTGCCTGCCCGCCAGCAAACACCACCCCACGCGGGTCGATGGCATCGATGACGACCGAGGAGCGGTTCGCCGAGTCTGTCACTTTTTGTGCCGCTTCCAGAAGGCCGGAGGTGAATGGATCGTTCAGGTCCACGGTCTTCACGTTCTCGGAAAACAGCAGCAGGCATTTGCGGCCTGGAAACTGATGCAGGCCCCTTATGATGAGGTTTAGCGCGCCCAGGCTCGCCAGAGTATACATCTTCTCGCGCAATCGGTCATTGGCCGACTGGCCTTGACCGACTCCCGCGATCTTCCTATGCATAAGCGGTATGGCCACTGACAGTGTGTCGAACGCGTCGATCTCTTGACGCCCCATCACCGCCCGCAGGCGCTCCACAGCCGCAAGCAGTCTCCGTTTGTCGGAGGTGAACTGCTGGAGCACACCCACGCCGCCCGATGTCCGGACAATGGCCACCTGATCCCCAGGTCGCATGCGTCGTTCGATGAACTCTCGGAGCGCGCCTCTCGTTTGGAAGATACTTTGCGCTGAAAGGCCCAGGTCGTCCACTACCAGGGCGACCATCTGGCGCTGCTGATCCGGCGTCTTCTGTGCCGGCCTGTCGCTCTGCGGCATCTCGGCCGTTGTCCCGCGGACATGCGAGAACGCGGTGATTCTCCGCCGCTTCCCATCCTGGAACACTTCGAAGTCCCCGGCCTTCAGATCGGGCACGTGGCGTCCATGCGAATCCGTAACAACCGCGTCAATCTGAACCAGATTGACCGTGATTCTGACCAGCGGTTGCTCGGCTTGAGGAGACGCCTGAGCCACGGCCGCGAGAAGCCAGAACTGCAGTACGAGAAATCTCATTTCACTCAATAGCCGCGCGAATCGCAGTGGCGCCTCCGCTATCAGCTCCCATTTTAGGATGATAAAGGGCCCGGCCTAACCACCCTGAGCGTGGAGCCGCCGCCAGCAAAGGTAGGCCGGCACGCCCACCGCGACGATGGCGAGCGCCGTCAGCGTGGGCACGGGCTGCGTAAGGATCGCGTTCCCGATGAACCACGCCGACACCAGGACAAACAGCCACAACGTGTGCGGGTAGCCCCACATCCGGTGGGGACGCGGCAGGTCCGGTTGCTTGCGGCGCAGGACGAACACCGCCGCTACGCTCAGGGTGTAGAAGATCCAGGCGGCGACGATCGAGTAGGAATACAGCGTCTCGTACGATCCGCTCAGCACCAGCACCGCGGCCCACAGACCTTGAAACACGATGGCGAACGAGGGGGTCTGGAAGCGCGGATGAACGCGCGCGAAGCGGCGGAAGAACAGGCCGTCCTGCGCCTGCGCGAACGGGACGCGCGCCGAGGTCAGGATGCAGCCGTTGACGGCGCCGATGATCGACAGCAGCACCGTGAGCGAAAGCAGGTTCGCTCCCACCGAGCCCATGGTGTGCTCGGCGAGGGCCGCCCCCACGCGCTCGGTCCCCGCAATCTCGGGAACGCTCATCACCTTGAGATAGGCGACGTTGGCGAACACGTACAGCGCCATCACCACCGCCATGCCCACCACCAGGGCGCGCAGCAGGCTGCGCTGCGGATCGCGCACCTCGCCGGCCACGAAGCTGATGTAGGTCCAGCCGTTGTAGGCCATCAGGCAGGCCGTCATGGCGACGCCGAATCCGGCGGCGGTGACCGGCGATAGCGCCGCCGGCTGCGGGGCGGCGGCGCGCGAGCTCAGAAACGCGGCCCCGATCAGCACCAGCAGTCCCAGGATCTTCAGAGAGGTGAAGATCCGCTGCACCCAGGCGCTCTCTCTCACGCCCACATAGTTCACTACCGACAGCACGGCGATCAGGGCCACCGAGACCAGGTTCGCCATCCACGGCTTCAGGGGGACGAACTGGCCGGCATAAATTGAGAAGGTCACCGCCAGCCACGCGGTCCCGCCCGCCAGCACCGCCAGCATGAAGGTCCAGCCGCACAGGAAGGCGCACAACGGGCCATAGGCCTCGCGCAGATAGACGTACTGCCCTCCCGTGGCGGGCATCATCGCGCCCAGCTCGGCGTAGGCCAGCGCGCCGAAATAGGAGAGCACGCCGGAAATGATCCAGACCGACAGGATCGCGCCGGCCGACGGAAGGCTGCGCGCGATCAGGTTGGGCAGCAGGAAGATGCCCGACCCGATAACGATCCCGATCACGATCATCGTGGCGTCGAGCCACCCCAGTTTGCGCGGCAGATCGTCCCGGTTCAAAGCGCCTGGCTCCAACCGGCATCGCCGGTGTGCCTCGCCACGGCGTCCAGGTTGAGCGTCACGCCCAGTCCGGGACCGTCGGGAACCTTCAGCATTCCGTCGGCGTCGAGCTTCCATCCGCCCTCGACCAGGTCGTCGATGAACGGCGATCCGGCCAGGTACTCGACCATGTCGGTGTGGCGGCATGCCGAGGCCAGGTGAAGGTCGGATGCCAGGCCGAGGGCCGTGTTCCATCCGTGGGGGATGAAGCGCACGCCGCAATCCTCCGCC
>CAYOTD010000514.1:0-1357 GCA_964406685.1 uncultured Solibacteraceae bacterium
CCAGGTCCGGCTTGATGGTGTACGAAGGCGTGGGGCCGCGGCTGGAGAACGACGCCAGCCGCATCGGGTCCGCCGATACCGCCTCCAGTTCGAACCGTAGCCTCGCCGTCAGGGTTGCCTCGGCCGCCAGCCGCTCCTTGATCGCCACGCCGTCGGAGTAGCTCACCATCAGCGCCGGGAGAGTGGCCGCCCCAACGTTCATCGCGGCGGCCTCCGGCCGCTCCGGATCCGAATAGACCAGGGCGGCCACGGCGCCGGCCTTGGCGGCGTTGTTCAGCTTGTCCTCAAAATTGCAGTCGCCGCGCAGAATCAGGGCGATCCCGCCCCGCAGGCTGTTCTCCGCCAGCGCGCCGCAGGCCTTCCCGGTCGTATCCAACGCCGCCACATCGGCCAGCGCCGCTTCGATCGGGGTTTTCGAGTTCAGCCCGCTGCCCGCCACCGCCGTATAGGACTTGCCGGCGACCACCGCCGCCGGGCGCGCGAAATCACGCTGGTTGCGCTGCGCGCCGACCGTGATGGCGGAAGGCGCCGTCCCCGGAGAGGTGATGGTGTTGGGAAGCGAGCCGGAATTGCCCGCCGACTTGACGACGATCACTCCCGCCTGGGAGGCCAGTTCGATGGCCGCGACCATCACGTCGTCCGCCGGGCGTTGCGTGGGCTCCAGGCCCAGGCTGATGTTCACTATGTCCATCCCGTCGGCCACGGCATCATCCAACGCCTTCAGAACCACATCTTCGGTCGTGCCTCCCTTCGCGCCCGGAAACACCTTGTAGATTCCCAGGGAGGCTTTGGGTGCCACGCCGGTCAACTCCGCATACGGCCCGCTTGTCGGCATTCCGGCGGCCACCATCGCTACCGCTGTGCCGTGGCCGTTGCGGTCCCGCGGGTCCTCTTCCACCGTCGGGTCGATCAGAGACTGGTAGTTCCGCATCACGATGATCTTGTTGCTGAGCACGCTCTCATCCGAGGCGGAACGAGTTTTGGGATAGCCGGCGGGAACGGGCAGGGTTGGATCGGTGAGACCGGGGTGGGTCGTGTCGGCTCCCGTGTCGATTACGCCGATCTTGACGCCCAACCCGGCGTTGGCCGAGCCTCCGAGCTGTTTCCAGGCGTCCGCGACGCGGTGCAAGGGAATTGCCTGATCCAACTCCAGTTTGGCCACGCGCACGGGGTGGACCCGGGCCACGCCGGCCAGGCGGGCCAACTCCCCGGACCGGGCTTCGGGAAAACGCACCACCAGGGCATTCAGGACGGTATCCAGCGACGAGACCACCTCGCCACCGGCCGACCGCACGGCGAGGCGGGCTTCCCGCTGCCCGGCCGCCACGCGTGCGCGGCGATCGGCCCTCACCTTCAT
>CAYOTD010000514.1:1372-4232 GCA_964406685.1 uncultured Solibacteraceae bacterium
AGTAAGTTCAACAATATAAAGGCCAGGAACAACCTGCGCCAGGGCCGGAACCGCCAGGAGTGCCAGACCCGTAACTCGGGCACAAATATACCGACTCAACGAAATCATTCCCACACTTATTGGATCGGCAGATTAACCGATTTGGATACCACTCCGTTGGCGGAAATTACAACTGGCTGAACTCCGGCCGGCGCATCGGCCGGCACGGTCACGTTGAGCTGGTACAAACCGACGAAGTAGGGCGCCAGACCGCTGAAGGCGACCGGGGCGTCGCGGCCGCCGATGGTCACTGTGGGCGTAACCCTGGTTCGGGCCAACGGGTTAGCGGGGCTGGCCTCCCCCGTGGCGGGGGTGTTGTCCACCGGGCCTAACCCGTTGGCGTAGAGCTGGATCACGCGCCCCCGCCGGGCGGCGTTGTTCGAGCCGATCAGGGCGTAGTTCTCATCGAGGGCAGCCGCCAGGGAGCGGCTGGTCGCAGGCTCGGTGTACTCGAACAGCGCCGGGGAGTAGTCGTTTAGCGGCACGCTGTACAGGGCGCTGGAGGAATCCCCGATGGAGACCTTCATGGTAACCGTGTTCAGGCCCTGCAACTCCCATGGAATCTGCACGTTAATCTGGCCGTCGCTGACGAAATGAAGGCGGCCGGGCAGGCTCAGACCGCGCGCCGGGACGTCGAAGCTGACGCTCACCCCGGCCAGAGAGAGCGGCAGGTAGGTTGTCGAGTAGACGCGCGTGGAATCCGACAGCCCGCGGCCGAAGATGGACACGTAGGAGCCGGGGGCTACGCCCTGGCCGACACGCTGGCTGGCGGCGTTCACCACGCCGTTGGTCTCGATGGTCGGCGCCAGGCGGGCGCGGCCGTCGAAGTACACGGTCAGCCCGCCGCAGTCGGCGGCGAACCCCTGTTCGCCCAGTCCCGAGCCGAGGTAGACCACCGCTTCGCCGATGCCCAGAGCGTCGGTCTTCTCGGTGGCCGTGTCTATGCTGCCGCCCCCGCTGGTAACACGGAACTTGATAGGGAGATTGGCCACCGGGACGCCGTAGCGGTCGACGACTTTGAAGGCCAGCCGGCCGGGCATGCGCTCGTTCACATTGCCGATGAAGTCGTAGCCGCGCAGCGGGAAGATGTTGAACGCCGTGCCGCTGCCAACCAGGTAAAGATACGGCACGCGCAGATCGACCGCGCCGCCGCGAATCAGCACATAGCCGGAGTACTGGCCGGCCGCCGGCCTGGTCCCCTCCAACCGCACTGTGATCTGGGTGGTCTGCCCGGCGGCGGCGGCGGTGGGGCTGAGAGTGACGCGGACTCCCGAGTCCGCGTCGATCTGCTGGACGCTCAACTGGACGGGGGAGGTCGCATTGTTGGTGACACGCAGAGTCAGCGACGGCAGCGTGCTGCCAATCACGCCGAAATCGAGCGTGGCCGGGCTGACGGTGACGTTGGCGCGTACGGCGTTGCCGACGTTCAACTTGCCCGCGCCAACGCCGGTCACGCGCGCGTCGATCACGTTGCCGTCATAGTCGTAGTCGATCAGATTCTCCCGCGTGGCGGTGTTCACCAGGGCCGACTTGACCTGAGCCGGAGTCCAGGAGGGATTGCACTGCTTGACCAGGGCGGCCGCTCCGGCCACCATGGGCGCCGAAAAACTGGTGCCTTGGGTGCTCAGGAAGCGGGTGGAGTCGTACATGTCGCTGTTGGGGTCGTAGTCCTGGGTGGCGGTGTAGAGATCGGTGCCGACGGCGACCAGTTCTGGCTTGATGCCGCCGGTTCCGATGTTGGGCCCCTGGGAAGAGAAGATCGCCACCTCGTCGGCGGAGGCGTCTTCGGCGAACAGGGCGGGATCCAGGGTGACGGCGCGGTCGGCGTGTGTGGCCAGGAATTCCTTGAGGCTGACGCCGTCGCTGTTTCCGATCATCACCGCCGGAATGCCGGTCGAGGTCAGATCGCCGGGCGGGAAGATCGAGTTGCTCGAGTTCTGATAGATGACGACGCCCACAGCGCCGGCCTTCTGGGCATTGTTGACCTTGGTGGCGAAACCGCAGTCGCCGCGCAGGACAAGGGCGACGGCGCCGGTGAGAGAGCCGCTGGCCAGCGACGAGCAGGCCTTGCCGTCGTCGCCCAGCGCGGAGACGTCCTTCAGCGGCGCGGTCAACGTCTGCGCCGGCTTGGGACCGTTGCCGAACTGCGCCCGGATCCTGCTCAGGACGGAGGGAACGTCCGCTCCGGTGACCTGCACGCTGGCGAAGAAGATGTGCGAGTTCGTGGTTGCCCCCACGGAGATGACGGCGGGCGCCGAGGCGGGGCTGTGGATGGAGTTGAGCGCCGGGATCTCGGCGCCGTAATCGCCGCTGTTGCCCGCCGCGGCCACCACCGTCATCCCCCGGCTGACGGCGTTTTCCACCGCTTCCACGCGGATGTCGCATGGCTGGTTGCCGCTGTTGCCGCAGACCGAGCCCTGGTCGTCGGGTCCCCACAGTGCCGGCTGGCCGACCGAGAGATTCACGATGTCCATGCCGTCGACGAAGGCGTCGTCGAGGGCTTGCAGGACCACGTCGTCAAAGGTGACGTCGTTCACGCCCGGCGAGCCGAAGATCTTGTAGTTGCCCAGGTAGGCTTTGGGCGCGACGCCGCTGATGGTGGCCGCCGGCCCGGAGGCGCGCGTGGCGGCCGCCACGGCGGCGGTGGCGGTGCCATGGCCGACGCGATCGCGCGGCGAGGTGTCGTCGGGCCGGGAGTATTCGGGCTCGTCGCCCATTACCAGCATGTTGACGTAGCTGCGCGCGACGATGACCTTGCCGGTGGTGTAGCGGCAATCCTGCGCCTGGCACTTGGGGTAACCGGTGGGCGCGCCCAACGAGG
>CAYOTD010000515.1:0-4228 GCA_964406685.1 uncultured Solibacteraceae bacterium
TCGGGAAGGCTGAGCGTTGCCACCACGGCGTCGATGGCGCTGTTGCGCTCCATCAGGCGCAGGGCTTCGCCGCAGGTTACGGCGGGGAGCACTTCGGCGCCGCACTCCGCAAGGCGCGGGCTGAGCCGCGTTTGCAGGGCGGGCGGGGCCGCCAGCAGTACCCGCGGCCGGGCGCTCGATGAGGCCGGAGCGGGGGCGGTGGTGGCCATGCTCTCCAGGTAGGCCTCGCGGACGATTTCTTCGGCGATGTCGCGGAGCCGGGTCCAATGGAGGCTGCTGCCGATCTCGCTGTCGGAGCCGGCGGCGAGGTTCGAGCCGCCCCAGATGCGCACGTCCTGGCGGTCCTCGGCGGCCTGGAAGGCTTCGACGAGCTTGCCGACCTGGAAGATGTCCTCGTCGTAGGGCGAGCCGCGGATGATGCTGTAGGTGTAGCGGCCGTTGGCGCGCCGGCAGACCAGGCTGATCAGGTTGGTGTGGCCCTGCGCGGCCAGCACGAGGCGGGAAGCCGGGTCGCCCTTCTCATCGGCGATGACGAAGTTGTAGGGCGAGTTGTGCAGGATCTCGGGCTCGGCGGTGATGGGCGCGGTGCCGGCGCGGTTCTGGATGAGATCCAGCAGGCGGTCGCAGACCTGGCGGATGGTGCGCCGGACGAGGGCCTCGTCCCCCTGCATCTTGCCCTGGCGGCGCTGCTGCCGGTAGGGCTCGAAGACCCAGGTGAAGTGGTTGCGGACCAGTTCGGCCAGGTTCACCGGGTAGAGGCCGCCGCAGACATCGATCTTATTGTTGTACTGGACGATCCAGCGGAGCAGCGGGGTTCCTTCGGCGCGCTCGAGCATCTCGTGGTACTCGAGCACGAAGGCGCTCAGGCAGACGTCCTGGTCGGCGTTCCAGACATAGACCTTCACCGGACGCCGCTTGCGCAGCCAGCGCTCCATCAGGCGGCCCTGGCGGACGGCGATGTAGGCCTGCATGGCGGCGCTCATGGTCACTTCGCGGATGACGCCGTCGTGGTGGTCGAAGTGGACCCAGTGGCCCCGGTGGCCGGGGGTATCCTCCACTACCTCCAGGCCGATGGAGTACTCCGGGGTCTCCTGCATGAAGTGCTCCCAGCTCCGGAAACGCTTTTCGGGGACACAGATCTCGATGTTGCGGAACAAATCATCCATACACAAAAACGAAGTGGTAAGCTGCGATCATTCTGCGCACATAAACGGCACAGAGTCAATCGGGCCGCCGCCCGAGCCGGGCTTCATGGAATCCGGCTGCGGCCGGGGAGAGGCAGGGACTGGCGCTCGCGGGCGGGCAACGGGCCGTCGGAATCCGACCGGTTGCGGCGCTGCGGAATGGGGCCGACGACCAACTCGTCCTCGTCGAAGGTCAGGGGGCGGTCCAGGACCATCTCGACGGTGGAACCCTTGGCCAGCACGGCGTCGGGGCCGCGCGAGAGAAACACGCCCACCAGGCCCGCGGCGGCGCCGGCGGCGGCGCCGATGCCCGCTCCCATGCCCGGGCGGCCGGCCACACTGCCGGCGATGGCGCCGACGCTGGCGCCCCCGGCGGCGGCTTCGCCCACCGTGCGGGCCACGCCGCTCTTATTTCCCTCACTGCGGATCTTGCCTTCCGAGCGGTCCAACTCCTCACTGGCGCGGCCGTCGATGCCGCCGATGCGGGCGCGGAACTCACGCGTGACGCCGTTGGGCAGGGTGAGGGAGTCGAAGCGCAGGTAGAGCTCGCCGCGGCCCTTCATCCGGCCGGGGCGCTTGACCTGGGTGATCGTTCCGGCGACATAGCTGCCGGGCGGGATCACGATGCGGCCGTCAGCCAGGATGGGGAAGGCGGTTTCCAGGTAGACGCGGTCGCCCTCGGCGGCGTGCTTGGTGCTGACGCTGTTGATCAGAGACAGCGGGATCCGGGTGCCGGGTTCAACCCGGAACTGGGCGGGCGGCTGGCCGTGCGCGACGGCGGCTGCCAGCCCAAGGATTCCCAAAAGGATGGGTCGCATGAAACACCCCTTGGCCCAACGAGGGCCTACACTCTATTAAACGCAGCAAGGGGGGAGAGGTTGCAACCGCCTCAAGGGGCGGTGGGCAGGGCGCCGGCGGGGGGGCTCACATCGTCGCCCAGCTTCAGGCGTACGTCGGGGTTGGCGGGGAGGGGGTCCGGCAGGCGGACGTTGACCTGGTAGAGGCCGGCAAAACCGGGCGCCAGGCCGGCATAGGTGACCTGGTCGGGCGGGATCTCGCTGCCGTTCAGCAGGACGCGAAACACGCTCAGCCGCTCGAGCACGGCGGCCTTAGTGGGGATCTCGCCCGAGCGGGGGTTGGGCGAGGCGCGGCCGAGTCCGGTGGCGTAGAGGACCACGATCTCGCCGGGACGGGCGGGGGAGTCGGGCGTGATGACGCTGCCGTCGGCGTGGCAGGCGACGATCCATTGCCCGGTCCACTTGAACAGGGCCGGGGCCGCCGCCGCAAGCTGGATCTTCACGGCGGGGCCGGCGCGGCCGTCGAGGGTAAGCTGCACTTCCACCGGGCCGGGGATCAGCGTGTCGGGAACAAGGAGGTTCACCTGCGTCGGGGAGACGTAGTAGATGTGGGCGGGCACCTCGCCGATGGAGACGCGCACGCCCGATCCCGGCAGGATCAGGGGCATGATGCCGGCGCGGATGTCGTCGGCGGAGACGGCTCGGGTGATGTAGGCCAGACCAGTTCCGTAGAGCGTGGCGATGGTGTTGGGCGCCAGGGCTCCGGTGACGGTGGCGGCATTGACGATGCTGGCGGCGGTGTAGGACGGCGCCTCGCGCTTTCCGCTTTCGGCGGCGAACAACAGCCCGAAAGCGGGCACGGCCAGCACCCAGGCGCGAAAGAGCATGGGGCGGGGCGGCAGCTACGCCACCCCACCCTATTGTACTGCCGGTTACTGGGGACGCAACACCGGGATCACCACCCCGGTCTGGGTCTGGAGGCCGCCGATGGCGAGGTAAACGGGGACCTCGCCGGTGGCGAGGGTGGCCGGCAGGCGCACGTTGAACTGGTACAGGGCGCTGACCGATTGCGGCGACAGGCCGGCGTAGGGGACATCGCCGGAAGCCAGGGTCGTCCCGCCGATGGTTACGGTGAGCGGATCGCGCACACGGGCGATGCCGGAGGCCAACTCGCCCGCCTGGAAGAAGGGCTCGGTGGCGCCGAAGCCGGTCCCGTAGAGCGTGATGAGCTCGCCGGGCCGGGCGGGGGTGGCTCCGATCACGCGCGACGGATCGCCCAAGAGCGAGCCGTCGGCGTGGGTGGCGGCCACGCGGATCCCGTCGAAGGTGAACAGCGCCGGGTGGTACTCGCCGAAGGGGACCACCCCGAGATCGCTGAGCATCTGGTTGGGGCGGTCGGGGTTCGCGATGACGCGCACGTTGACCGGTCCCTGGCTGGAGACACTGGGGGCCTGGGCGTTGATCTGGTCGGGCTGGACGTAGAGCAGCGGAGCGCGGACGCCGCCTATCTCGACCGCGACGCAGGCCAGCTCGGTGGGGAACTTGCCATTACGCATGTCGCCGATCCCGGCCGTCCGCTTCATTCCGGGCTGCGCGAAGCCGGCTCCGTAGACCGAGACGAAGGCGTTCATGCCCGCTCCCACCTGGAACGACGCCCCGTTGACCACCGTCCGCAGCGTGGGGCGCTGGGTGAGCGGACAGGCGCCGGCGTTTTCGATGCGGAGTTCGGTGGTGTAGATCAGATCGCCCTGGTTGGTTCCGCTGTTGTTGGCGGCGTTGCCGGCGGCGTAGAAGTAGACGTCTCCGGCGTCGTCCGGCGGAGGCGTCCAGTCGATCAGCCACTCCACCCCACCGCGCGTGGTCGCATAGGTGGAGGCCAGGGTGTGCATGGCGAACTCGAGCCGGCCGTCGCAGGGGCCGGTGACGCCGCGGGTGTTGGCCACGCCGTCGTCGCAGCGAACTTTGACGTTCTCGTTTTCGGCAAAGGTCCCCACCGACTTCGACAGGTCCTTGGCCGAGCGCGCCGTCAACTGGAAGCCCCAGCGCGCGGCGTCGGGATGCTCCAGCTTGACGGTGATGGTTTGCTTGACGCCCGGCCTGTAGCCGGAGGCGGTAAGCGTGAACTTGCCGCGAGAGTCGGAATTGACCGCCGCGCCCCCGTGACAGGCCATGCAACTCAGCCCGCCGTCCACCGATGCGCCGGTTCGTTTGAGTGGCGGATTCGGCGCCGCCGTGACCGCGCCGCTG
>CAYOTD010000516.1:0-4216 GCA_964406685.1 uncultured Solibacteraceae bacterium
GAACGAAGAGGGCCAGAAGAAGGCCGCCGAGCAGATCGCCCGGAACCTCATGCGGATGGCCCACAAGAGCGGCCGGGAGGGGCAGCAGTTCTTTGAGTTCGCCTTCGAGACGCTCATGGAGAACCAGGGGCGCTTCACGCCCGCCTCGGGCAAGCGATGGGCCGAGTTGAGCCGGCCGACGCTCCCGGCAATCCGCGAGTTCCTGAACCGCACGGCCGAGGACCTTCGCCCGCTGATCCCGCCGGACAAGCAGATGCGTTTCGCCGGCGAGATGATGAAGGCGAGCCTGGCGATCGACCTGTACGAGAAAAAGATGGAGCGATGGGCACAGGGCAAGGTCGGCGAGCGGGAGAACCCCTTCGAGCCTGATAGCGACGAGGCGGCCACGGCGCCGGCCGATCCCAACGAGTCGCGGGAGATCAAAGAAGCCCGTCGCCGCGCCGAGAACTCGCTGAAGTGGGACTCCACCGGCCGCTGGCAGCAATATGTGGAGGGCACGATCCAGTATTACAAGCTCGACGAGACGCAGCGCAAGAGCGCCGAATCCATGCTGCGCGAGATGGAGGATCGCGCCAAACAGATCCAGACGGACGAGTGGAAGGCCCGGGTCCTGCTGAATCGCACCCGGCTCAACCTCTCGTACCGCGGGATGAACCTCTGGAACACGCCGTGGATGTGGCAACTGGAGCGGGAATACGAGGACCTGCTCAAGCCGATCAGAGACCTGACGCGGGAACTCCAGGACCGCCTGGAGACGCTCCCGACGACCGAACAGCGCAGCGCCGCCCAGGCCCGGATCGCCGAAGAGTTCGCCAAGCGCGGGATGAAGGAATGACGGCGCATTGCAGAATGCGGGTTCCGGATCGCGGACGGGCGGCCGGCGGCATGCCTCCCCCGCGAACGGCGCAGTCGGCAGCCGGGTAAGCCCGCGGACCGGGTCCCGGCCAGGGCGACCCGGCGGAGCAGGATACAAACGGAGTAACCGGACAACCGAGCAACGGAATAACAGATCAACGGACTGACAGATGACCGGGCCCAAACCGTGAACACGATTGCCAGCGAGATCGCCGTGTACCTCTGGCGCCTGCTGCCGGGCAACCCGATCCTCGTGCGCGTAGTGTCCGGCGGAAGCCGGCGCGTCCGGCACCTCTGGATTCGCAGCGCCTACCTCGGCGTGCTGCTCCTGGTGCTCCTGGTCTCGCAGCTCGGGGCCAACTGGTCGTCGAGCGGATCGCTGAACGCCCTGGCCAAGAGCGCCAGCCAGACCTTCACCTACGTCTCCTACGTCCAGCTCGCGCTCATGTGCTTCCTCGCGCCGGTGTTCACGGCCGGCGCCATCACCCAGGAGAAGGACTCCCAGACGTTCAACATCCTCCTCACCACCCCGCTGACCAACGCCCAGATCGTCTTCGGCTCGCTGATGAGCCGGCTGTTCTTCGTTCTGGTGCTGCTGCTGGCCGGGCTGCCCATCTTCTGCGTGACGATGCTCTACGGAGGCGTCACGGGCGAGGAGATCTTCCTGAGTTTCGGCATCGCCGGCTGCACGGCCGTCGCGACCGGCTCGCTCGCCATCGCCGTAAGCATGTGGAAGGTCGGAACGCGACGCACGATCTTCTCGTTCTACATGGCGATCGCGGTGTACCTGATGCTGGTCTTCGCGCTGGGCCTGTGGCGCGGGACGTGGATTCCCGAGGCCCCGGCCACGGCGACGCAGCCGCTGGGCATGAGCCGGCTGACGCCGTTTCATCCGTTCCTGGCGCTGATGGCGGCGACGAACATTGTGAACGTCCCGACGGCGTCCGACCTGGGCGGATACAACGTCTTCTGGCGATGGGCTCTATCGCGACCGTACAGCGCCTACATGGTCGGCACGCTCGTCCTGTCGCTGGCACTCATCTCGCTGAGCACGCTCGCCGTCCGCCGCGGGGCCCGCGAGGGCGAATCCACGCGCCTGAGCCGGCTCTTCGAGCGGTTGCGGCTCACAAGCGGCGCCGCCGGCGAACGCCGTCGCCGCCCGCGGAACGTGTGGAAGAACCCCGTCGCCTGGCGCGAGGCGGTGACGCGGGCCTCCGCCGCCAGCCAGAGCATCATGCGATACGGGTTCGTCGTCGGCGGGCTCGCGGCGGCGATCATCCTGTTGATCTCCTACGCCTCCGGGGGCCCGCAGGGCGGCCTGACCACGGCCCAGGCTCGCGACTGGCTCAGCGCCATCGTGCTGATCGAGTTCGTGACGATGCTGCTGCTCGCGACGAACACGGCGGCGACCGCGATCACCCGCGAGCGCGAGGCGAACACGATGGAGCTGCTGCTCGCGACCCCGCTGACGAGCCAGTACATCATCTTCGGCAAGCTCCGCGGCCTCGTGAGCTTCACGGTGCCGCTGATCGTTGTGCCGTCGATCAGCGTCGCGATGTTCGTGCTCTACGACCTCGCCACCGGGACCGGCGCAAGGCGTCCGGTGGTCTATCCGGAGGTGGTGCTCGAACTGCCCGCGCTGATGCTCGTGTACTCGGCGTTCGCGTGCATGCTGGGCCTGCAGACGTCGCTCAAGAGCAAGCGGACGGTGCAGGCGGTCATCACGAGCGTCGGCATCCTCGTCGTGGTCGGGTTCGGCGTCGGAATGTGCGGCTTCCTGTTCACCAGTCAGGCGACCGACACGATCGGCCCGGCCGTGGCGCCGTTCACGATGGTCATCGCGATCGCCACGGCGACCAATCCCGAGCTCACCATGAACGCCACGAACGTCACGACGCTGGCCGAGGCGCGATTCTCCGCATTCGTCGGCACGATCGCGGCGGTCCTCGCCTACGGCATGATCGTGCATCGGATGTACCGGAACCTCGTCCAGAACTTCGACATGACCGTCCGCAAGCAGTCGCAATGACCTGCCCCGCGTCGCCCGCGGCGGCTGTGGCCAACGGCGGGCGTCGGTGCGTTTCGCCACAATGCGGTTCACTCGGCCGCGGGGACCGTGAGTGTGAACGTCGTCCCCTCGCCGAGCTTGCTCTCGACGGTCAGTTCCCCCCCGTGCTCCTCGACGATATCCCTGCAGATGGTCAGGCCCAGGCCCAGACCGCGCTTGTCGGGCCTGTCGGCGTACTGCTTTGTGGAGAAGAACGGCTCGAAAATCCGCGGAAGATCCTCCTCGCGGATGCCGCATCCGCTGTCGCGGACATGAACGGCGACCCGGCCGCCCTCGACGGGCTCGGCGTCGATCGTGAGGCGGCCCCGACGTCCGAGCATCGCCTGGCGCGCGTTGAGGATCAGGTTGAGCAACACCTGCTGAATCTGATGGCCGTTGACGGCGACCTCCAGGTGCGGATCGACCTGAATGTTCACGGCGATGTTGTCCTTGGCCAGGTCGCGGCCGAGGCAGCCGAGAGCGTCCTCGACAAGCTTCCGCAGGCCGTGGCGCGACCGGCCCGTTTCGCCGTTCTTCACCATCCCCACGATGCGATCGCACATGCCGCGGATGATCGGGATGTGTGCAAGCGTTTTCTCGAGCGCCTTTTTCATCAGCTCCACGTCGCCCGTGTCGAGCGCCTGCCGGGCGTAGGCCATCACCGGCGTGAAGAGATTGTTGAACTCATGCGCGATCATCGCCGACATGGTTCCGATGCTCGCCAGACGCTGCGCGTGGCGAAGCTGGTCGCGCAGGGAGAGGAACTGTCGCTCCAACTGATCGATATGCGCTTGCAGGGCGCCCGCGTCGGTCGCTACACTGGGCGGAGGAATCCTCGGCGGCGTAGGTTTCGTGGGATAAGGCATAGGTTACAGCATTGCCGGGCGCCGGGGACGCGGCGAACCCGGGGACAGGCCGAACCCGGACTCCGCCGGCTCCGCGCGGCGCAAGGCACTGTTTTTATCGGCGGCCCTGCGAAGGAAGCTGAAGTCCGATGGACGTGCAGGCGAGGCTGGACGCGCTGCTGGCCGCAGCGGAACAACTCGGGATCGAAATCCGCCGTGTGCCCCTGGGGGGCGAAGGGGGCGGGCTCTGTTCGCTTCGCGGGCAGCGGGTGCTGTTCGTGGACGCCTCCGCGGATACCGCCACGCGCTACGACAAGACCGTGGACGCGATGGCGCGGTTGCCGGAACTCCAGGACCGGTACCTGCCGCCTCTGGTTCGGGAGGATCTGGAACGGGCCGCGGGCGAGAAATAACGCGGCCGAAGGGCATCACGGCGGTCGTGGCCCACGGAGCGTCCACGTGATAGCGG
>CAYOTD010000517.1:0-4203 GCA_964406685.1 uncultured Solibacteraceae bacterium
CGTCCCCGCCTCCGCGCAGCCGCACGGGTTGGTGTGTTTGATGATGGCCGCCGCCGGCGCGTCGAACTCCAGAACAAGCTGCCAGGCGGCGTCCAGGTCCACCAGGTTGTTATAGGACAGCTCCTTGCCGTGAAGCTTCTCGCCGCCCGCCACCCCGTGCCCCGCCGCCCGGTACAGCGCCGCCGCCTGGTGCGGATTCTCGCCGTAGCGCAGCGCGAGGGCCCGCGGAGCGCGGAGATCGAGCACCTCCGGCAGCGCCGGTTCGGGCTCGTCGCGAAACGCGCCGTCTTCCACCTCGATGCGCGCCAGCCGCGTCGTGATCGCGCGGTCGTACGCCGCGGTGAGCGCATAGGCCTTGCGCGCCAGCCCCCACCGCGTCTTCAGCGACAGCTCTCCGCCCGAGCCGCGCATCTCCTCGAGCAGCGCCGCGTAATCCTCCGGCGCCACCACCACCGCGACGTCCTGATAATTCTTGGCCGCCGCGCGGATCATGGTCGGGCCCCCGATATCGATGTTCTCGATCAGGTCTTCCACCGTCACGCCGGCCTTCGCCGCGGTCTTCTCAAACGCGTAGAGGTTGACGACGACCATATCGATCGGCGGAATGCCGTGCTCCACCAGCGCCCGCATGTGCTCGGCCTTCCCCCGCACCGCCAGCACTCCCGCGGCGATGCGCGGATGAATCGTCTTCACCCGCCCGTCGAGCATCTCCGGAAACCCCGTCACCTCCGCCACGTCCTTGACGCCGAGGCCGGCCTCGCGCAGCAGCCGCGCGGTCCCTCCGGTCGAGATCAGTTCAACCCCCAGTCCGGCCAGCCCGCGGGCGAATTCGACCGCCCCGGACTTGTCCGTCAGGCTCAGGATGGCGCGCTGGATCTTGGGCATAGGACCTCATTATCTCAGGCCGGCGGCCAGTTGCTCGGCCTCCTTCTCACGGAACGGATGATCGAGCCGGCCGCTCGCCTCCAGTTGGCGGTGCAGCGCCAGGAACCCGTCGCTCAGCACCACACGGGTCGCGCGGAAATTGCGATCCAGCGTGTAGAAAGCCGCGCAGGGGCGGTCCTCCCCGTTCTCCTGCACGCGCACCTGGACGCTCGCCCCCTCCACGCGCACCATCTTGGCCTGGCAGGTGCGCGGAAACAGCACCACGCGCTTCTCCGTTCCCAGGGGAAAGCCGCGGATCTGGCTCGCATCGCCCGCCTCCTGCGTGGAACTTCCGGTAACCCTTTCCGGATCCAGGACCACGAGCGTCGCCGCCCGCTTCCCGTTGTTGACGCCCGCCAGGAAGATCTCCGGTTTGCCGTCGCCGTCCCCGTCTCCCACATCCAGCGCGTCCAGGTGCCCCGAGTGCCAGTATTCCCCCAGCAGCCGGCCGGTCCCATCCAGTAAGGCAACCTGACTGGGATGATAGGGGATGTTACTCGCGGTTACTACGATCCGGCGCGGCCCTCCATCCCGTCCCGGCAGCACCGCGAAATCCGTGATGGCGTAAGTCTGGCTGTAAGTCGCCGAACCATCTGTCACGGCTTTGCCCGGCGTGAACCGCCACTTCACCTTGCCCTCCGGCGAGAAGCAATACAGCGCCGTCCCGGTTTTCTCCGCCGTCACCGGCAGGTAAAGGAACAGCAACTCGGTTTCCGAGTCGCCGTCGATATTGCCGAACCAGGAGGCGCGTCCCGCCACCGCGCTGTTGTACGCCTCCTGCCCCAGGACGTCGGGGAACTGGTGCCGCCAGACCTCCCGCCCGCGGGCGTCGGAAACCACCAGCGTTCCCAGCTCCAGCCGCGTGGAAGCCGGCGGCCCCCTCCGCCCCGAAAGATACAGGTGTATCGCCAGGCCCGCGCCCAGCGCCGCCGCCAGCGCGGTCGAAACGATCGCGTACCGCTGAAGGAACTGGGTATTGGTCCACCAGCCCCCGTTGGCGAGGATCTCTTTCTTCCATTCCGCCAGTTGCGCCGCGTCGGCGACGATCCGGCCCTTGTCGCCCTCCAGCCGCCGCACCGGCAACCCGCGCTCCCGCTCCCATCGCTGGGCCGTGCGCACCGCCACGCCCAGGAACGCGGCGATCTCTTTCCAACTGGTGAGCTGATCTCTGGAATCGGTGGCAGGCATCCGAAACTGAAATTGTACTCCCGGCACTGTGCCACAATGCGAGTGTGGCCTACCGAGCTACGCTGATCCCTGGGGATGGCATCGGTCCTGAGGTGGCCGAAGCGGCCATCCGCGCGCTCTCCGCGACCGGTGTCAAAATCGAATGGGAACGGGTCGAGCTGACCGCCGACCTCATTGCCGCATCACGCGAAGACCTTCCCGGCTGGGTCATCGATTCGATGGAGCGAACCCATGTCGGCCTCAAAGGCCCCGTGACCACTCCCGTCGCCGGCGGCCACCAGAGCGTCAACGTCTCCCTGCGCAAGCGCCTGGACCTGTTCGCCAACGTGCGCCCCGTTCGCAACCTGCCCGGCCTGAAAACCCGCTACCAGGACGTCCCCATCGACATGGTGATCTTCCGCGAGAACACGGAGGACCTCTACGCCGGCCTCGAGCACGAAGTGGTCAAAGACGTCATCACCAGCTTGAAGGTGATCACCCGCGCCGCCAGCGAGCGCATCGCCCGCTACGCCTTCAACTTCACCCGCGCCGCCGGCCGCAAGCGCGTAACCGCCGTGCACAAGGCCAACATCATGAAACTGGGCGACGGCATGTTCCTGCGCTGCGCCCGCGCGGTCGCCAAGGAGTATCCCGAGATCGAATACAAGGAACTGATCGTCGACAACGCCTCGATGCAGCTAGTCATGCGCCCCGAGCAGTTCGACGTCCTGCTGATGCCCAACCTCTACGGCGACATCGTATCGGACCTCGCCGCCGGCCTTGTCGGCGGCCTGGGCATCGTCCCCGGCGCCAACATGGGCGAGAAGCACGCCATCTTCGAAGCCGTCCACGGCTCCGCCCCCGACATCGCCGGCAAGGGCATCGCCAACCCCACCGCCCTGATGCTCTCTTCGGTGATGATGTTGGAGCACCTGGGCGAGCGCACCGCCGCCGGCCGCCTCCAGAAAGCCGTCGAAGCGGTCTACGCCGAAGGCCAACACCTGACCCGCGACACCGGCGGCCAGGCCTCCACCAGCGAATTCACCGACGCCGTAATCGCCCGCCTCTAGCCCCCAAAGTGGCGCAAGCTTTAGCTTGCAGCGGCGAGCTTCAGCTCGCCGGCGGACCTTCCGCCCGGGCTTCTCCCGCCTCCAGCCTCGGCCCTTCCTGATGTGGGAACCTGGGGGGCTGACCGGAGCAGGATTGGCGGCTCCTCAACGTTCCTCAGTGCCGGAAGTACGAGTTTCCGAGCCTTGCCATCGAGCGTCATTAGGTGTAAATTACATCTAGAGGCATCAAAACAGGTAGAGCATGATGATCGGGTTCAAGAGCTACTTGCCATCCGTGGTGCTCCTCGCTGTCTTGGCGGTTTTGCTGGTTTTCACGCTGTCGGGGCAATTTGGCGGATCCACACCGCCCGGGGTTCCACCGCTGGACGGGCGCGTTAGTACGGGGCTTATTCTCACCGGCTTGGCCGCTGGTCTCCTCGGCGGGATCATCGGAACGGGCGGGTGCAGCGTCATGTTGCCGGCGATTCACTTCTGGCTCGGATACCCGGCAGCCATCGCCGTCGGGACCACGTTGTTTGCGGTGATCTTCACCGCGATTTCCGGCGGCTACGGCCATCTGGCACGCAAGAACCTCGACTTGCGAGCTACCTGTAGGCTGGCTGGATCCGGGATTGCCGGCGTGCTTCTGGGTTCCTGCCTGTTCACGCATCTTAGCTCTCAGACCCGGCTTCTCGGCTTGATTCTTGGACTGGCGTTCATCTGGCCGGCGTTTCGCATGATCAGGGATGGGCTGGTGCCGCGGCAGGCGGTTCCCCAGCAGGGGAATGAGATCCCCGGCTCATCGTGGGGATTAGCCTCCTTCGGCTTCGTCATCGGGGTGCTTACCGGGGTGGTTGGCCTGGGTGGTGGCTATGCTCTTGTGCCTGGCCTCATCTATCTGTTTGGCGCGCCCGTCTACATCACCATGGGGACCTCTCTGGCCACGATGATCCCCTTGGCTGCGGTCGGCGGCGTCATTAAGCTAGGGCAGGGATTCGTCGCCCTCGGCGCGGGGCTGATTCTTGCCATGGGCACCGTCATCGGGGCACAGATCGGCGCCGCC
>CAYOTD010000518.1:0-1058 GCA_964406685.1 uncultured Solibacteraceae bacterium
GGGGTGGGGAATTTTCGACCGGCGAAATGGGGAATTTTCAACCGGCCTTGACAGAAGGGAGGATTCTCGTGCCGGGGAGAGCAGCGGCGCCGGAGGAAGACGCCGAGGCGCCGAGGCCGGCCGCAGGTGTGGCTTTCAGAAACGTGCGGCGAGTCAGATGAGTGCTCACGCCGTCCAGATTACCCTACAGCGGGGCAGCGGGGGTTCTTCAGGCTTTCTTCCGGGTGGGGCGGGCGAGGGTAAGGTCGGCCACCGGAATCAGGGAATGCTGCTGCTCCGGGGAGTGCGGGCGCGACCGCGAAACCATCTCCTCGTTCAGCGTGGCGACGAAGACTTCGATCTGCCGCTGCATCTCGGCCATCTTTTCGCGCATGTTCAGGATGATCTCGATGCCGGCCAGATTGACGCCCATATCGCGCGCCAGTTTGAGGATGACCTCCAGCCGCTCCAGGTCCTCGTCGGTGTACAGGCGCGTGTTGCCCTCGCTGCGGGAGGGTTTCAACAGGCCCTCGCGCTCGTAGAGGCGCAGGGTCTGCGGGTGGACGTTGTACTGCTCGGCCACCGCCGAGATCATGTAGGCCGCTTTTGCCCGTTTCGCCATCGCCTTACACCTTCGACCAGATTTCGGCCCGCGGATCCTCCGCGTTCAGCCGCCCCAGCTCGCGCAGGATCTCGCGCACCCGTTCGTCGTTCGCCTTGGGCGCCTGGATGACGACCTCTACGATCTGATCTCCCCGCTTGCCGTGGCGCGAGTTCTCCACGCCCTTCTCGCGCAGCCGGAACTTCTGCCCGTTCTGCGTGCCCTGCGGGATCTTGAGCAGAGCGCGGCCGTCGATGGTGGGGACTTCGATCTTGGCGCCCAGCGCCGCTTCGCTCACCGACACCGGAACCCGGATCTCGATATTGTCGCCTTCGCGGTGGAAGAACTCGTGCGGCTCCACGCGCACGGTGATGTAGAGATCGCCCCCCGGCGCTCCCCGGGCGCCGGCGTTGCCCTTGCTGGCGACACGCAGCCGGGAGCCGGACTGGACCCCCGCCGGGATGCGCACGTCAACCGC
>CAYOTD010000518.1:1068-4192 GCA_964406685.1 uncultured Solibacteraceae bacterium
CTCGGTCCTTGCCACCCGCCCGTCGCCGTGGCAGATCGTGCAGGCGCTCTTCATCCGGCCCGACCCGTTGCAGCGCGGGCAGTTGAGGCTGAACTTCATCGCCCCCACCATCTGGTTGACGTTCCCCGATCCGTTGCACTGCGGGCAGATGGATGCGCCGCCCGTGCCCGTCCCGCTGCCGTCGCACCCCGGGCAGGTGTCGTGACGGTTGATGTTCAGCCGCACCTGGGCGCCGCGGATCGACTGCCAGAAGTCGATGTTCAGGGCATACTCCAGGTCGGTGCCGCGCTCCGGTTCGGAGGGTTCCGCGCTCTCGCGGCCGCCGAAGAACTGACTGAACAGATCGCGGAAGTTGGCGCCGAAACCGGGATCGGTCCGGGCCCGGCCCCCTCCAGACTGCGACATGAAGTCGGAGAAGTCGAAGCCGCCGAATCCCATCCCCGCGCCGTGCCGCGCCCCGCCGCCACCGGCGCCGGCGCCGGGAAAACCCGACTCCGAATAGAAGCCAAACTGGTCGTACATCTGCTTCTTCTTCGGATCGCTCAAGACATCGTAGGCTTCCTGGACCTTCTTGAACCGCTCTTCGGCGGCCTTGTCGCCCGGGTTCAGGTCGGGGTGGCACTTGCGCGCCAGTCGGCGGTAGGCTTTGCGAATCTCCTCGCCGCCGGCCGAACGCGGAACCCCCAACGTCCCGTAGTAGTCGGTCTGGGAAGCCATCTTCGGTTACTTCTTCTTGTCGTCCATGTCGACGAACTCGGCGTCGACCACATTGTCCTTGCCCTTGCCGTCGCCGCCGGGGGGCGGCGGCGGAGGCGGCGCGCCGGCGCCCGCGCCCGGCTGCGGCCCGGCCGCCTTGTACATGGCCTCGGCCAGTTTGTGCGACGCCGTGGTCAGCCTGTCGAGAGCGGCGTTGATCTCCTCGACCGAGCCCGACTCCTTCACCTTCTTGGCCGCTTCGAGCGCCTCTTCGACGTTCTTGGCATCCGCCTCGCTCACCTTGTCGCGGTGCTCCTTGAGCGTCTTCTCGATGGAGTAGATCATCTGGTCGGCCCGGTTGCGGGCCTCGACCTCGTCCTTGTGCTTGCGGTCTTCGGCGGCGTGCGCGTCGGCGTCCCGGGCCATCTTTTCGACTTCGTCCTTGCTCAGACCGCTGGACGAGGTGATGGTGATCTTCTGCTCGTTGTTGGTGGCGCGGTCCTTGGCGGTGACGTTGAGGATGCCATTGGCGTCGATGTCGAAGGTGACTTCGATTTGCGGGATGCCGCGCGGTGCCGGCGGGATGCCCACAAGCTGGAACACGCCCAGCAGGCGGTTGTCGCGGGCCATGGCGCGCTCGCCCTGGAAGACCTTGATCTCAACCGAAGTCTGGCTGTCGGAGGCGGTGGAGAAAACCTCGCTCTTGCGGGTGGGGATGGTCGTGTTGCGCTCGATCAGCTTGGTGAACACGCCACCCAGGGTTTCGATGCCGAGCGAGAGCGGGGTGACGTCCAGCAGCAGAACGTCCTTCACCTCGCCGCCCAGCACGCCGCCCTGCACCGCCGCGCCCACCGCCACCACTTCGTCCGGGTTCACGCCCCGGTGCGGTTCCTTGCCGAACAACTGCCGCACGATCTCCTGCACGCGCGGGATGCGGGTGGAGCCGCCCACCATCACCACTTCGTCGATCTGGGCGGGCGTGATGCCGGCGTCGGCGAGGGCCTGCTTGCAGGGACCCACCGAGCGCTGGAGGATGTCCTCCACCATCTGCTCGTAGCGGGCCCGGGTCAGCTTCGTCACCAGGTGCTTGGGACCGGAGGCGTCGGCAGTGATAAAGGGCAGGTTGATTTCGGTCTCCAGCAGCGTGGACAGCTCGATCTTGGCCTTCTCGGCGGCTTCGCGCAGCCGCTGCAACGCCATCTGGTCGCGCGACAGGTCGATGCCGTTCTCCTTCTTGAACTCGTCCACGATCCAGTCGATGATGCGCTGGTCGATGTTGTCGCCGCCCAGGTGGGTGTCGCCATTGGTCGATTTGACCTCCACCACGCCGTCGCCCACCTCCAGGATCGAGATGTCGAAGGTGCCGCCGCCGAAGTCGTACACGGCGATGGTCTCGTCCTTCTTCTTGTCCAGACCGTAGGCCAGGGCCGCTGCGGTGGGCTCGTTGATGATGCGCAGCACTTCCAGACCAGCAATCTTGCCGGCGTCCTTGGTCGCCTGGCGCTGCGAGTCGTTGAAGTACGCCGGCACCGTGATCACGGCCTTGGTGACCTTTTCGCCCAGGTAGGCCTCGGCGGCTTCCTTGAGCTTGTTCAGGATCATCGCGGAGATCTCGGGCGGGGAGTTGCGCTTGCCGCCAGCCTCGATGCGGACATCCCCGTGCTCTCCCCGCAGGACGCGGTAGGGTACCATCTTCATCTCTTCGCTGACCTCTTCCAGGCGCCGCCCCATGAAGCGCTTGATCGAGTAGATGGTATTCTCGGGGTTGGTGACCGCTTGACGCTTGGCAACCTGACCAACCAGCCGCTCGCCTCCCTTGGCGAAACCCACGACCGAGGGGGTGGTTCGCCCGCCTTCCTGGTTCGGGATCACCACCGGCTGGCCGCCTTCCATGACGGCCACAACCGAGTTCGTCGTCCCAAGGTCGATCCCAATGATCTTGCTCATGCTGTCGAGACCTCCAAAGTGGTTAGTACAACTCTATTATCAAAGTTTAGTCGGTTATTGTCAAGTTGCTTCCTCGCCTTTTTCGCTATGGCGGTACCTGCCTTCCCCGCCGAGTTCCTGGTGGCAGAAGCCGCCGATATGGCGCCCCTGGAAGCTCCTTTAATCCATTTATTTCAATCTGATAGCGGAATTACGATGCGCTTTGTCTTCGGTTCCAGCGGGATGCTGGCCCGGCAGATCGAGAACGGCGCACCGTGCTACGTCTATCTAGCCGCTAATGAGAGGTTTGCGCTTGATCTGGCGGCACAAGGGAAGGTCGTCCCATCCTCGGTTGCAGTGTGCGCTCCGGGAAGAGCGGGGGGCGAAGAGCGCGCAGTTCGGCTCCCTAGGCAGCTTGCGGGCGGCCCGGCGGATTTCGCTGCCGAATCCGGCACATGCCCCGCACGGGGTAGCCGCGCGGCAAGCCTTGGAAAAGGCAGGG
>CAYOTD010000519.1:0-4157 GCA_964406685.1 uncultured Solibacteraceae bacterium
ACGAGTGCATCACCACCACCAACACCTTCTTCGCCACCGCCGAGGCCATCTGGATCGCGGGGGCCACCGCCGTCTTCGTCGACTCCGACGCGAAGACCAACAACATCGATCCCACCAAGATCGAAGCCGCCATCACGCCCAAAACCAAGGCCATCGTTCCCGTCCATCTATACGGCCAGTGCGCGGACATGAAGGCCATCCGCAAGATCGCCGACAAGCACAAGCTGTTCGTCATCGAGGACAACGCTCAGGCCATCGGCGCCCGCGGCGACGGCTTCCGCATCGGCGAACTGAGCGATGCGGCCACCACCAGCTTCATCATCCAGAAGAACCTCGGCACCTTCGGCGACGGCGGCGCGGTGGTCACCAACAATCCGGAAGTGGATCGCATCGTCCGCAAGCTACGCAATCACGGCTCCGACAAGCGCTCCTGCCACAGCTACGGCTTCAACAGCCGTCTGGACGACCTGCACGCCGGCGTCATCAGCGCCAAGTTGAAGCACATCGACGAGTGGAATAGCTGGCGCCGCAAGTGGGCCGCGCGGTTCACCGCCGGTCTGGCCGGAGCCAAAAACATCACTCTGCCCTACGAGACCCCCGGCTACTATCACGTCTTCCACCTCTACGTCATCGAGACGAAGAAAGCCGAATGGCGCGACCAGCTTCTGAACTTCCTCAACAAGGAAGGCATCGACGCCAAGTGCCACTACCCCATCGCCATCCACCAGCAGGAAGGCTATCCGGGGGGCAAGGGCGCGCGCATCGTCGGTCCGATTCCGAACTCCGAGCGCAACGCCGCCTGCTGCGTCTCGCTGCCGATGTTCCCGGAACTGACCGAAGCGGAAGTCGACTACGTGATCGAAAAAGTCCTCGCGTGGGACAAACAGGCGAGCTAGTCAATGGACCGCAAATACAAAGTTGTCGTGGTCGGCATGGGAAAGCGCGGCATGCACCATGCCGCCACCTTCCAGGCCAACGGGCGGTTCGAGATCGCGGGCATCTGCGACATCGATCAGGCGAGGCTTGACGCCGCCGCTGCCAAGCTGGGTGTAACTGTCAAGGGGACCGACGCGCGCCAGGTGGCGGCGTCGGTCCGCCCCGATGTCTTCTGCTTCTGCACCATGCCTACCGTGCGCACCTCGATGGTTCAACTCGGCATCGAGTGCGGCGCGCGGCTGATCGCGATGGAGAAGCCCATCGCCATCCACACGCAGGATGGCTTCAAGCTGCGCGAACTGGTGGCCTCCAGCGGCGTCAAGGTCGTCGTCAGCCATCAGCACCGCTACGGCGTCCACTATCAGAAGGTCGGGGAGATCGTGGCCGGCGGAGCACTTGGCCGCGTTCACACGGTGTATGGCACGGCCACCGGCTGGGCCATGCACATGCTCTCCCACCTGGTCGACTACATGCGCTGGTACAACGGCGGAGCCGAGGCCGAGTGGGTAATGGCGCAGGCGGCAGGCCGCGGCAAGCTGGCCGACGCGCACCCCTCGCCCGATTACATCGCCGGCTTCATCCACTTCGCCAACGGCGTGCGCGGCGTGGTGGAATGCGGCGCCGGCGCGCCCGACGTTCCCGAAGTCGATTACTGGTGGCGCAAGTGCCGCATCGGCGCGCAGGGAACGGACGGCTACGCCGAGGTCCTCACCGGCGGCGGCTGGCGCGCGGTCACCAAGAACGGCGCTTCCTCCGGCGGCGGCTGTATGAACTACGATCTCGACATGCCGCCCTACGTCCAGCAGATGGCCGACTGGCTGGACGACGACGCCAAGGTCCATCCCTGCAATTTCGACAGCGCCTACAAGGGCTTCGAGATCACCATGGGGCTGATCCGTTCGGCCGCCGGCGGCGGGCAGGTTGCGTTGCCGCTTGCCTCCGCGCAGAATGAGCTTGATCTGCTGAAGGCCTCCCTGCCGGAGCGGAAAGTGCTGCTTTCCATGCCGGCGAACGCCAAAGAGTACCCCTCGTAGGACCGCGCGATGTCCGGCATCGTCGCCTACATCGGCAAACGGAGAGCGGTCCCGATCCTTCTGGACAGCCTCCGGAGGCTGGAGTACCGCGGGTACGACTCCGCGGGCCTGGCCGTTGTAGGCGACGATGGCGCCCTCCACGTCCGCCGCGCCCCCGGCAAGCTGCGCAATCTCGAAGAGGCGATCCGCCTCGGCCCGGTGGATGGGGGCTTCGGGATCGGCCACACCCGCTGGGCGACGCACGGCCGCCCAACCGAGGAGAACGCCCACCCGCACCGCGACTGCCGGGGCGAAGTGGCCGTGGTGCACAACGGCATCATCGAGAACTACCTCGCGCTGAAGCAGGCCCTGCTCGCCGAGGGCCACCGGTTCCGCACCGAGACCGACACCGAAGTGGTCGCGCACCTGGTGGAGAAGCACTTCGACGGCGACCTGGAATCCGCCGTTCGCAAGACGGTCGCGGAACTCACCGGTGTGTTCGCCCTGGCCGTCATCTCCTCGCGCGATCCCAACAAGATCGTGGTGGCGCGCCAGGGGCCTCCGGCCGTGGTGGGGCTTGGAGACGGCGAGTACCTGGCGGCCTCCGACGTCCCCGCCATTCTCGGCCACACTCGCGACATGTTCTTCCTCAACGACGGCGAGATGGTGGTGCTGACCGGGGAAGGCGTGCACCTCACCGATTTCGGCGGGCAGTCGCGGCGCGCGCAGGTCTCGCGCATCCTCTGGGACCCGATCATGGCCGAAAAGGGCGGCTTCCAGCACTTCATGCTCAAGGAGATCTACGAGCAGCCGCGGGCCGTGCGGGACACCGTCGCCGGACGGATCCGGCCCGAAACCGGCCGCGTGGTTCTCGACGACATGAACATCGCCGAGCGCGAGTTCCGCGAGTTCCAGTCGCTCCGCCTGGTCGCCTGCGGCTCGAGCTGGCACTCGGCCCTGGCCGGCACCTTCATGATCGAGAAGCTGGCGCGCATCCCGGTGGAGGCGCACTACGCCAGCGAGTTCCGCTACCGAGATCCTATTGTCGGGCCGGAGACTCTCGTGGTGGGAGTCTCGCAATCCGGCGAGGCGGCCGATACCATCGCGGCGCAGCGCGAGGCGCGCCGCAAGGGCGCGCGCACCATGGCGATCTGCAACGTCATCGGCTCGATGCTGACGCGCGAGGCGGCCGGCACCATCCTGACCCACGCCGGGCCCGAGATCTCGGTGGCCTCCACCAAGGCCTTCACCTCGCAGCTCACCGCGCTGTTTCTGCTCGCCATGTACCTGGGGCAGGCGCGCGAGACTCTGGATCCCGCCTGCTCGCACCACCTGGCGCAGGAGTTGCTGCGCATTCCCGAGAAACTGGAGCGCGTTCTGTCGAATGACAGCATCTACGACGATCTCACGAAGCTGTTGTTTCGCGCCGACGACTTCCTGTTCCTCGGCCGCGGCATTCATTTCCCCGTGGCTTTCGAAGGCGCGCTGAAGCTCAAGGAGATCTCCTACATCCATGCCGAGGCCTACCCGGCCGGGGAGATGAAGCACGGGCCGAACGCGCTCATCGACGAGCGGCTGCCCGCCGTGGTGCTCGCCACGCGCGACCTGGCCAGCGAAGAAAGCAACGTCCGCTTCGAGAAGACGCTGTCGAACATGCAGGAAGTGAAGGCCCGCGGCGGCACCGTGGTGGCGGTGGCCTGCGAGGGCGACAGCGACGTGGCCAGCGTGGCCGATCACGTTCTCTGGGTGCCGGTGACCGACGAGTTGCTGCTGCCGATCCTGGAGATCGTGCCGTTGCAGCTTCTGGCCTATCACATCGCCGTGCGCCGCGGCTGCGACGTCGACCAGCCCCGCAACCTCGCCAAGAGCGTTACCGTGGAATAAGGCTGGAGGTGGTTCCATGACAAGTCCGGGCTTGAGCGTCAAGAGCATCTTGGCAGCGCTGTTGCTGGTGGGGGCGGCGGAGTTGCCGGCGCAGACCGAGACGAAAGCGTGCGACGCAAAGTCGTTCACTGGCGCCTACGGGTACAAGTGGAGCGGCTTCGTGTACGACAACCAGGGCTACACCTATTACCTGGGGGCGGTGGGACGGATGGTGAGCGACGGCGCCGGCATTCTGACCGGCTCCCACACCTACAGCTTCGACGGGACCATCGTCAAGCAGCAATACACCGGCGCCTACACGGTGAACGAAGACTGCACAGGCTC
>CAYOTD010000520.1:0-4156 GCA_964406685.1 uncultured Solibacteraceae bacterium
TGGCCTTTTCGGTGGACCACGCCAAGCGTATGCGCGCCGCTTACCAGAAGGCGGGCAAGAGGACCGTCCAGATCGGCCACCAGGGAGTCTCTTCGGGGCAGATGACGGACGCCATCCAGTTCCTGAAGACGGGCAAGATGGGCAAGATCACCGCGATCCACGCCCACATGTACCGCAACACGCCGCACGGCAAACCGCAGTGGTCGCGACCTGTCTTTCCCGACATGACGCCCGAGAACATCATTTGGAACTCGTTCCAGGGCGAGGCGGCCAAACGCGATTTCGACCCCAACCGCTACATCAACTGGCGGTTCTTCTGGGACTACTCGGGCGGCAACGTGTACGAAAACATGTGCCACCAGATCTGCTTCTGGTATCGCGCCCTCGGCCTCAAGATCCCGATCGCGGTGACCATGGTGGGCGGCGTTTATCTCTGGAAGGACGGCCGCGAAGTGCCCGACACCATGAACACCGCCATGGAGCATCCGGAAGAGATGCTGTTCTCGTGGGATTCCGGCTTTGGCAACAACCAGCTTGGTTCGACCGAGGACGTGCTCGGCACCGACGGCACCATCTGCAAGGCCCAACAGATCCGCTACCTGCCGCAGAAGGTGAACAACAAGGAAGGCCACGAGATGGTCGGGCAGACGCGCACCGCTCCCGGAGCGCACATGCAGAACTTCTTCGACTGCATACGCTCGGGCCAGGAGCCGAACTGCCCGTTCGAGCTGGGTTTCCGGGTTTCCATCGCCTGCCGCATGGCGGTGGAGAGCTACCGGCAGAAGCGCACCATGCGTTGGGATCCCGCCAGGGAAGAGATCCTCTGATCTCCCATGCACGAGGGGGCGCGCCGCATTCTCGACGGTGACCGGCGCGCGCTTGCCCGGGCCGCCACCGCCATCGAGAACCGCGAACCCGAGGCGCGGGAGATCCTGCAAGCGCTAAAGGATCGAACTGGCCACGCCTGGATCGCCGGCATCACCGGCCCGCCCGGAGCGGGAAAGAGCACACTGGCAGACGCCCTGTGCGCAGAACTGCGCCGGGAGGGCAAAACGGTGGGCATCATTGCCGTGGACCCTACCAGTCCGTACTCGGGAGGCGCGGTGCTGGGCGACCGTGCGCGGATGCAGCGCCATGGGCAGGATTCGGGCGTCTTCATTCGATCGATGGCGACCCGCGGAACCACGGGCGGGCTGGCCGCGGCCACCTCCGGCATGGCGGCGCTGCTGGACGGCGCCGGCTACGACGTGGTGATCGTCGAGACGGTCGGCGCCGGCCAGGACGAGGTCGACATCGCGGGGTTGGCGGCGGTGACTCTCGTCGTGCTGGTTCCCGGGCTTGGGGACGAGGTCCAGGCCCTCAAGGCGGGCCTGATGGAGATCGCGGACGTCTACGTCATCAACAAGGCGGACCAGCCCGGCGCGGACCGCCTGGCGAGCGAACTGAAGGGCGGCGTCCCGGTGGTGAGGACGGTCGCCGTCCGCGAGGAAGGCATTCGGGAACTGCTGGAGGCGGCGCGGTCGGCGGCGCGGCCCCGGCCGGCGCGGACCGCCACGGACGGTTGCGCCATCGACCACCTGGGCATTGCCGTTCGTTCCATCGACAAGGCGATGGAGTTCTATGCCGGCGCGCTCGGCCTGAACGTCGCGCATCGGGAAACGGTCGCGGCCGAATTGGTTGACGTGGCCATGCTGCCGCTGGGCGGGGCGCGGGTGGAACTGCTGGAAGCCACGACGGCGGAGTCGGTCATCGCGAAGTTCATCGAGAAGCGCGGCGAGGGCCTGCATCACGTGGCCATCCGGGTGCCGGATTTCGATGGCGCCGTTGCGCGGCTGAAGGCGGCCGGCGTGCGATTGCTGGATGAGCCCAGGCAGGGTGCTGGCGGGCACACTTACGTGTTTGTTCATCCGTCCTCCGCGGGCGGTGTGTTGATAGAGTTGATAAAGGAATGAGCCGCGGATGAACGCGGATAAGGAGCGACCCTTGACGGCGGAGATCGGAATTATCGGCGGCAGCGGGCTGTACTCGATGCCCGGGTTTGAAGCGCAGCAGGAGGTTTGCCTGGAAACGCCGTGTGGCGCGCCGTCGGACGCTTACGTGGTGGGTACGCTGGCCGGCAAGCGGGTCGCATTCCTGGCGCGCCACGGCCGCGGCCACCGCATCATGCCCTCGGAACTGAACTTCCGCGCCAACATCTGGGGGTTGAAGAAGCTGGGGGTCGAGCGCATCATTTCGCTGAGCGCGGTGGGGTCGCTGAAGGAAGAGCACAAGCCGCTCGACTTCGTTCTGCCGGACCAGTTCTTCGACCGTACGCGCGGGCGGGTGTCGACCTTCTTCGGCGAGGGGCTGGTGGCGCATATCAGCTTCGCCGATCCGATCTGCACGCACCTGGCGGGCGTGGTCCACGAGGCCTGCGCGGCGGCGGGCGTCGGCGCCAAGCTCGGCGGGACGTACCTGTGCATGGAGGGGCCGGCGTTTTCGACCAAGGCCGAGTCGAACCTCTATCGAAGCTGGGGCATGGACGTAATCGGCATGACCAACCTCCAGGAGGCCAAACTGGCGCGCGAGGCCGAGATGTGCTACGTCACGGTGGCCATGGTCACCGATTACGATTGCTGGCACCCGCTGCACGACGCCGTGACGGTGAACGAGATCGTCGCCAACCTGATGAAGAACGCCGAGAACGCCGCGCGCGTGGTGCGGGAAGCCGTGGCGCGGATGCCCGCCGGCCGCGCCTGCAAGTGCGGCTCGGCGCTGTCGCACGCCCTCATCACCGATCGCAAAGCGGTGCCGGAGACCGCGCGGAAGAAGCTGGAGCTGCTGGTTGGAAAGTACCTCGCCGACTGAACTGGCGCGAAAGATCCTGCGCTTGTGCCTCGACCGCGGGCCGGCGCCAGCCGGCGCGCTGGGCGCCCTGCTCGACGAAGCCACGCACGCCGACTCGGGGCGCGCCCTGGAAGGCAGTCGCGCTTTGTTCGCGGAGCTGGTGGAGCCTTTGGCCGACCGGTTCGAACCGGCGCTGTGCGATCTCTACGCGGAGTTGTTCTCCCAGGCCATCGAGCGCGTGATTCCGGATCTGCGCGCGGCCGACCTGGTAGAACGCTATCAGCGCATCCGCGGCGTGCGGCCGGCGGCGGTGGAGCCGAAGCGGGTCTTTGTGCTCTCCCGCGTCACTCTGGGCGCGGATGTGGCCGTCACCAGCGTCGCGCTGGACGCCGTGAAGCGCCGGTTCCCGCGCGCCCGGATTATTTTCACGGGAACGCGCAAGGCTTGGGAGCTATTCGAAACCGATCCGCGCCTGGAGTGGCTGCCCGTCGACTATGGCCGCGGGGCGACGCTCGCGGGACGGCTGGCGGCCTGGGAGGCGCTGCGGCACGAGTTGGACGACGCCGGCGCGATCGTCGTCGACCCGGATTCGCGCCTGACGCAGCTCGGCCTGCTGCCGGTGTGCGCCGAGGAGCGATACTTCTTCTTCGAAAGCCGCGCCTATGGCGGCGCCGGCAACGAAACGCTCTCCGATCTGGCGCGCCGGTGGGCGCAAGAGGTGTTTGGCGTCGAGGGCGCGCGCCCCTGGATCGCCCCTCGTGAGGCGCCCGGGATGGAGGCAGAGATCACGCTCAGCCTGGGCGTCGGCGAGAACCTTGCCAAGCGCGTGCCAGACCCTTTCGAAGAGGGGCTGGTGCGCGGGCTGCTTGCCCTGGGAGCGAAGCTGCTGATCGATCGGGGAGCGGGCGGCGAGGAGCGCGAGCGGGTCGACCGCGCCATCGCGGGATCGGGCGCGCGGAGCGGTCAGATCCAAACCTGGGAGGGAGCCTTTGCGCCCTTCGCCGCCGCGATCGCCCGCAGCCGGCTGTACGTGGGCTACGATTCGGCCGGCCAACATGCCGCCGCGGCCTGCGGTGTGCCCCTAGTCAGCGTCTTTGGAGGGTTCGTCTGCGAACGAATGCTCGCGCGTTGGCGGCCGTGCGGTCCGGCCCCGGTCGAAATCATCCGCGTGGGTGAGAATCCACCTCGCGCCCTTCTCGCCGAGGCGCTCTCGGCAGCCGGGCGGCTGGGCGCCGGTCCTACTGCTCGACGGTCACTTTGACCGGCTGCTCGATCAGTTTCGGCTCCTTGCCCGTGGTGAGGATCATCAATGCCCACCGGCCGGCGGTGA
>CAYOTD010000521.1:0-4154 GCA_964406685.1 uncultured Solibacteraceae bacterium
TTCCGATCTTTTCGCGCTACTGAAGTACAATCTTGAGAAAGAAGGGTTTGTGATGGTCGGCACGCAGACCGGCAAGGGGGCGGTCGAACTTTGCCGTCGGGAGAAGCCGGATCTGATCATCCTGGACATCATGCTGCCGGACTCCGATGGACTCGACATCTGCAAGGGCATCCGGAGTCATCCGGACTTGGCGCACTTGCCGGTGATCTTCCTGACGGCCCGCGCTTCGGAGACGGACCGGATCGTCGGCCTTGAGCTCGGCGCCAACGACTACATCGTCAAGCCGTTCTTTATACGCGAGTTGATCGCCCGCATCAAGATCCAGTTCCGCTCCCAGCCGCCCTCCAGCCGTCTGCTGACGGCAGGGGGGCTGGAACTGGACCGCACAAGCTGCCGGGTACGCCTGAACGAGCAACCGCTTACCCTCACCGCAACGGAGTTCCGGCTGCTGGAGTTTCTGATGAGCCGTCCCGGCATGGTATTCAGTCGAGAGCAGCTCCTGGATGGCGTTTGGGGGCACGACCGTGCGGTCACGGACCGCACGGTGGATGTCTACATCCTCCGCCTGCGCCAAAAGATCGAGACCGATCCGGCCAACCCGCTCCTGATCCGATCCGTCAGAGGGTTCGGCTACAGCTTCGACGCCGCCCCGGCGCCAGAGGTCCCGGCGGCCCGCTAAGAGATTCGGATATTGGCCTGGTCTTTGCCTTTGGGCCCGCGTCTTTGTAACCTGACAATAGGCCGGCACGCCTTTTCTGTGGAGTAGTTTGGAGACCGGGAGGTGTCGGTTTCATGGGCCGACATGCTGGTTGACTTCGAACTCATCGAGAGAGCGAAGAGCGGGAATGATGCGGCGTTCACCGAGTTGGTGGCGGCGTACAGAAAACGCATTCTCGGCACCATCGCCCGGTTGATCGGCCGTCCGGAGGATGTGGAAGATGTGGCCCAGGAGGTGTTCCTGAGGCTATACTTCTCGTTGGATCAGTTGCGGGCTCCTGAGGTTTTCGAGCCTTGGCTTTATCGACTGACCGTGAACGCGGCTTATGACTACCTGCGCCGGCAGCGGCGGCGGAAGGAGTCCAGGATGGCGGACTTCTCCGAACAGCAGGTGATACTGGCCGACGCGGCGGCAAGCAACAGGGAAGACCTGGAGCGGGAGAGGCGTTCGGAAGTGCGAGAGTTCGTCGAAGGCCTCCTGGAGGGAGTGTCGCCCCAGGACCGGATCCTGCTGACCTTGAAAGAAGTCGAGGGGTTGTCGCTGAAAGAGCTTGAAAAGATATACCGGGTCAAGGAGAATGCGTTAAAGGTGCGTTTGTTTCGCGCACGGCAGCGGGTTCTCAAGTCTTTCGCCCGAGTGGCCGAGGGCGGAGCCCGGAAGACCATGGCGGGGTGACGCTTAAATCTATGGAAAACAAGGATTTAAATACCATTCCGGACATTGAGGATCGGTTGGACGCAGTCTTTGCGTCCTATCGGGCGGCATGCCCCGATCCGGAACCGGGCGCGAACTTCATGCCGGGTCTGTGGCAGAAGATCGATTCCCGCCGGAGCTTCGCCCTCTCCTTTGGACGATGGTCCCGCGGATTGGTTACGGCCGGCGCCGCGATTGCCATGCTCATGGCGGTGCTCGTCGGTCTGCCGTCGCGTCAGAACTCGGCCGTCTACCTGGCCACCTACGTTGACGTTCTGGACGATGACAACCGCACCGACAACCCCGATTTCGTCGAAGTCGGCCACCGCGATTCCGGCCGGGAGAGCGCCATTCGATGAAGCGGTCGCAGATGGCGGTGGCCCTCTACGCCGTGCTGACCTTCGCCAGCGGCGTCGCAGTGGGGATCCTCGGCCATCGCGCCTACCTTGCCAGCGCCCAGCCTCAGGAGCGGTCCCGGCGCCCGGATGATTTTCGCAAGAAGTACGTCGAAGAGATGCGTTCCCGGCTCAAGTTGAGCGAGCCGCAGACGGTTCAACTGAACGCCATTCTGGATGCGACGCGCGACCGCATCAAGCAAGTTCGGGAGAAGGAACGCCCGGAAATGGATGCCATCCAGGCCGACCAACGGGTCCGCATTCGCGCCATGCTGAGTCCGGAGCAGCAGGCCGAATATGAGAAGATGCTCGCCGAGCGCGAGAAACGAATGCGCGAGTCCAAGGGGTCCCATTCCCCGCGCTAGGGGAGTTCAGGCGTTCTTCTTCGCCATCGCGCGCTGGTATTTCTTCTGGAACTTATCCACGCGGCCCTCGGTGTCGATCAGCTTCTGCCGGCCGGTGAAGAACGGATGGCAGTTTGAGCAGATTTCCACCCGTATATCGCCCTTATGCGTGGTGCGCGTGCGGAACGTGGCCCCGCAGGCGCAGATCACATTGGCTTCGTTATATGCGGGATGAATGCCTGCCTTCATTCGATTCGGAGTTCCTTTCCCTCCGTCCATGATACCATGGGGCCGCTCAGGGAGCGGTGATGGCGCCCCCGGTGTCCTTCCCCGTTTCGCGCGCCTCCGCCAGCGATCGGGCCAACTCCTTTTGGAGCCGCTGGTCTTCGGGCGACAGGGCGAGAGCCTCCCGCCACATCCTGGCCGCCTGTTCGTGCCGGCCCATCAGCCGGTGGACTTCGGCCAGGCGTTCGTACTGCTCGGCAGAGGGTGGAAGCGCGGCCAGCCGCTCGAGAGCCATCCGGGCCAGTTCGAAGTAAGCCAGCCCGCGCCAGTAGGCCGCCTGTGCTCCGGACAGCCTGGCGGCGGCCTCCGCCGCCTGCCAGAAACGCCCCTCGCGCCATTCGCATGCCGGAGTCTCGCGGTCACAGTCGGGCTTGGGCAGCGCCTCCTCGCGCGCCTCTTCCGTCTTCGCCCACTCCGGATGGCCGGCCGCTTCGTACACTCCGGCCAGCCCCGAATGGACACCAGCCAGGGCCGGATCGCCCGCCAGCGCCTTGCGGTAAAGCGCGAAGGCGGACCGGATGTGGCCGGCTTCCATCCGCTCGCGCGCCTCCAGCGCCCATCTCCACCCGGATTCGGGCGCTTCGCGCGCCACCTCCGCTGCGGCGCGCCGCGCCAGTTTCACGTAGCACGTGCCAAGTCCCTGCCAGGCACGCGGATTGGAAGGATCCGCTTCGGCCAGGTGGAAGAAGCGCGACGCCGCCTCGGGCAAGCGTTCAAGGTCGAATAACGCCTCGGCCAACTCCGCCTCCGCCGCATGATTCCCCGGCTCGAGCCTGAGCACGCGCTCCAGCGGTGCAATCGCCTCCCCCGCCTGACCCGAGTGACGCAGGGTGGTGCCGAGCAGCAGCCAGGTCAGGCCGGATTCCGGCTGGATCTTCGCCGCCGCGCGGAACCGGTCCGCGGCCTCGCGCGGGCGTCCGAGAGATTGCTCGGCCAGACCGAGATTCAGCAGCAGTCCCGGATTGTCCGGATCCGCCGCCAGCAGATCGTGGTAGAGCTTCCGGGCCTCGTCGAAGCGCTCCTCCAGCATCGCCCGCGCGGCGCGCTCGGACTTGACCGCCGTCTCCTGCGGACCGGCGACCAGAGCCGTGAGAGTGAGGGAAACCAGCGCCCCGAGCATCATCCGTGGGAAACCCCTTTCAGTATAATGGCCTTTTCTCCCAACGCCGCGGGAGCGGTCCCTCTGTGCAACTGACGATCCTCGACTGGTCGGTCGTAGCCTTCTACTTCCTCTTCAATCTGGCCATCGGCTTCTACTACAAGGCCCGCGCGGGCGCCAGCACCGGCGAGTTCTTCCTCTCCGGCCGCAACGTCCCCTGGTGGCTGGCCGGCACCTCGATGGTGGCGACCACGTTCGGCGCCGACACGCCCCTGGCCGTCACCGGTATGGTGGCGCGCTGGGGTATCGCCGGAAACTGGTTGTGGTGGTGCTTCGTGGCCAGCGGGATGATGACGGTCTTCCTGTACGCGCGCCTGTGGCGCCGGTCGGGGGTGATGACCGATATCGAGTTCTCCGAGATCCGCTACGCCGGCCGCCCCGCGGCGTTCCTGCGCGGCTTCCGCGCCCTGTACCTGGGCATCCCCATCAACTGCCTCGTTCTGGGCTGGGTGAACCTGGCCATGGTGAAGATCCTGGAACTGATTCTGGGAGTCAGTAAGCTGCAAGCGCTGGCGATCGTCATGGGAATGATCGCCCTGACCTCGTTCATCTCGACCATC
>CAYOTD010000522.1:0-934 GCA_964406685.1 uncultured Solibacteraceae bacterium
GGACCATTTTCTGGCGCGGCGGGTGGGTTCCTATCCGATCGCGCGCTTCCTCGACCGGCACGTGCCGCCGCTGGCCACGGTGTTCACGTTTACGCCGGTGGCCGAGGCGTACTGCACGCGCAACGTGCCGGTGGCGTACCAATCGGCGTGGGGAGAGAGCGTCGAGGACATCTTCCGCACGGCGCTGTATACCGACTACCAGCCGAAGGAGACGCTGCGGTTCCGCTTCGCTCCGGTGACGGCGCGCAAGATCCGCGTGGTCCAGACGGCCTCCGGCGGGGATATTTGGAGCGTGAGCGAGCTGCGGCTGCTGCGCGGGGGGGCGGAGATTCCGCGAGGGGCGGGCTGGCGGCTGCGGGCGCGGCCGAACCCGTGGGACGTGCAGGCGGGGTTTGACAACAGCCCGCTGACGCGGTGGAGAAGCTGGCGAGCGATCCGGCCGGGGATGTTCGTCGAGGTTGAGTTCAACGGGGCCGAACGGCTCGACGGAGTGCATATCGAGCGCGTCGCGGACCAGTACCAGACGCGGCTGAAGGTGGAGGCGATGGAGGAGGGCGGGCGGTGGCGGACGGTATCGGACGCGCCGGAGATCGCCGCGCTGGGGCTGAAGGCGGGGCTGAAGCGCGAGGCCATGCGCGAGATCAAGCTGCGGGGGGTCGATTACGTAGTGCTGTTCGATTCGGATTATGGCTGGGCCGCGGTGGCGGCGAACCCGGGGCTGTGGGGCCTTTCGGTGGTGGGTGACCTGGGGGCGGCTCGGCTGTATAGAATTGACTAGGGGTAAGAGATGAACAGGCTATTTCTCGGCGTGGACGGGGGCCAGTCGAGCACGACGGCGATGATTGGAGACGAGACGGGCCGCGTGCTGGGGAGCGGGCGCGGCGGGCCGTGCAATCACGTGGGCGCCGCCGAGGGCCGCACCAAGTTCGTCAAC
>CAYOTD010000522.1:944-4145 GCA_964406685.1 uncultured Solibacteraceae bacterium
GACGGCCGCCTGCGCCGAGGCAGGACTGGACAGCGCCAAGGTGCGATTCGAGGTTGCCTGTCTGGGATTCTCGGGCGGGCCGGCGGACAAGGTGTCGATCCTGCACGAGATCCTGCGCGCCGAGCGGTTTCATCTGACCACCGACGGACCGATCGCGCTGGTGGGGGCCACCGGGGGCGGGCCGGGGATCATCACCATCTGCGGCACCGGATCGATTTCCTGGGGCCGCGCCGCCGACGGGCGCACGGCGCGCGCGGGCGGGTGGGGCTACGTGTTCGGCGACGAGGGAGGAGGATTCGACCTGACCCGCCAGGCGCTGCGCGCGGCGCTGCGCCAGGAAGAAGGCTGGGGGCCGAAGACGGCGTTGCACGCGCGGCTGCTGGAGGCAACCGGGTCGGCCGACGCCAACCACCTGCTGCATCGCTTCTACACCACGGACTTCCCGCGCCCCAAGATTGCCTCGTATTCGCGCCTGGTGGAGGAGTGCGCGCTGGCGGGCGATGAAGTGGCCCGGAGCCTGCTGGAGAAGGCCGCCCGCGACCTGGCGGATCTGACGGCCGCGGTGCATGGGCAGTTGTACGCGCGGGGCGAGGCGGTTTTCGTGGCGCACATCGGCGGGGGGTTTCGCTGCGAGTTTCTGCGGGAGCGGTTCCGCGCGCTGGTGGAGGCGACGGAGGGCTGCCGGGTGGGGGCTCCGCTGCACGGGCCGGCGGCGGGCGCGCTGATCGAGGCGCTGGGCGTGGCGGGGCTGAAGCCAAAGCTGAGCAACGTGCCGGCGGAGAAGGAGTAGGCCCGGCCGGCGCCGGTTCTGTTGAGAGTGATCCTGACGCCGGCGTCCAGTATGAAGCCGTATTCGGCACCCGGCTCAGTCCCACGGAAATATTTGCGGGCAAGAAGGCCAGACATGGGGAATAATCATTCCAAGGAGTACCCTCATGGCTGGGAAGAAACCTGTTGAGTCTGTCGAGCCACCGCTCTATTCCGAGCGGCTGCGTTTCAAGCAACTCCTCCTGTCGAAAGCGGCGCCAGCGCCGAAGGGCAACACAACATATGAGGAGATTGCCTGCGTCGGTTTCCAACCCGAGCTGAACCGATTGGAGGCCGTTGTTCACATCAAACAGCCGGTAGGTTACGGCGGGGACGTCTGTTCTCCCGGAACTCCGGAGTACGTCCGCTTCTTTCTCTCCTACGACGGCGGCGCCACCTGGCAGGACCAGGGATACGCGGGCTTCCTGGCCCACGACATCCCCGAGGCCGCCAAGCGTCCCATCGAATATGCCGTCACGGTGACGGCCCGCCCCAGGCACCGCGTTTGCTGGGTTCAGAACCTGGTGCTCGCGCGCGCCATCCTGTCGTGGCATGTCATCCCCCAGGCCGGCAATCCGGACTTCAAGCCGCACTGGGGTAACCGCCACGACACCACCATCCAGATCGCGCCCGCCGCTGAAGGAGTTCCTGGAGTTGTCCAAGGCGCAACTGCCCGCCGAAGCCGAGCAGGTTCTGGATCTGGAACAGGAAGTCGCAACCCTGGAGCCGAAGGCGTTGACGCTGGCCCAGTTGAAGGAACTCTACCGCGACAAGAAGGTCGAGGCGCATCGCTTCGGCTTTTCCGCGGTGCTCAAGCTGCTGGACAACCCGCAGGCTCTGGCGGCCGCGGCGGTGAATCAGCCACTCATTCCCGCAGAACTCGGCTTCGATCTGGCCGGGGTGCTGCAAAAGCTGGGCGCGCCCAAAGGCGACACCTCTTACGAAGAGCTGGACTGCATCGGGCTCGACCCGGCGAGCAGCGAACTGGTGGCCACCTTCCGCGTCAAGCAGAGCTACGGCTATTCGGGGGGCCCGTGCACTCCGGGCAGTCTCGAGTATGTGACGTTCTGGGCGGATTTCGACGGCAACGGCACCTTCGAGCACTGCCTGGGAACCGTGGCCGTGAGAGTGCACGACTTCGAGCGCATCCCCAAGGGTGGGCTGGAATACGCCGCGTCGCTGCCGGTGCACCTGGCGCCTTACGCGCGGCCATGCAAGGCCGGTCCGAAGCTGGTGCGGATTCGCGCCATGCTCTCGTGGGCCACGCCGCATTCGTGCCTGAAGCCGGACAAGGCGCCGGTATGGGGCAACGCCAAGGACACCGTGATCCAGATTCCGCCCGGTCCACAGCCCGAGCCGAACGTCTACCAGGGCTATCTCTACACGGTGTGCGGAGTCAATCTCTGCGACATCGCTCCGGACACGGGTCTTACCTCGGCCGACCAGCCTTTTGGCGCCACGTTGAACGTGACGGGCGAGATCCCCGCCGCGCCCGCGGTAACCGCCGCGGATCGCTTCAAGTACAAGGTCTGGGTCCGTTCGCTCGAGCCGGTTCCGGGTCCGTGGCAATCGCTGTCGAACGACTTCTGGATCTGGGTGACGGAGGGCTCCGGGCTCGGCATCCCCGCGACTCACCTTCTGAAGCAGGAGGTCGATCCCGCCGGCTGGTACACCTACCGCGAGTACGGCACACCCGTTTCCGGCAACTGGCGAAGAGTGACCGGTCCCAACCGGCTGCTCGGCCAATGGGCGACGGTCTCCTCCCAGACCGGACGTTGGGAGATCGGTCTGGAGTTCCTGGACACCGCCACCAGCGCGGTATCGTGGGCGGAGTGGCAGAGTTGCCCCACGTTCCCGTTCCTGCGCCGGAACGCCATTGTCCGTCTCGATCAAGTCAAGCCCGCCGCGAGTCTCAGCCCGCTTCTGGAAGTCTCCAGCGACGGCGGCATCACCTGGACCACGGCCCAGAAGTGCGACACCTTCGTGGCGGGTGTTCTCATCCGCGGAAACTACACGGTGAGCGATGAGCACTTCCGGGTGTTGAACCTCTACGTGCAGCCGACCGATGCGGCGCACGGCACACCCGTCACGCCGTCCACCCGCATCTACCCGGTGGTTCCCACCACTGGAGAAACCGGCACGTGGACGCTCGACACGACCAACATGGATCCCTGCGGCTACGTCGTCCGCCTGGATGTGTGGGACCGCACCATCGTCAGTTGCGACGATGACGGCTGGCCCAACTGGGCCTCAATCGGTTTCTGCCTGAAGGCGAAATCCTAGCGCCATGCCTTGCTGCGGCCAAGCCAGGGCGGCTTCGCCGTTGGCGTCGTGCCCCGCGGACGCCCGCGAAGGGGGGACCCGGCGGGCGGCCGGCAGCTGCCAATACACCCG
>CAYOTD010000523.1:0-4143 GCA_964406685.1 uncultured Solibacteraceae bacterium
TGGCCAGGGCCTCCTTGCCGTCGACGTCGATGCCGAAATCCGACGACGGGCGGACCGCGTAACCCGGCAGGTTCGCCGCCAGCAGGGCCATCAAGTGCCGGTTGTGCGCGCCGCCGCCGGAGACGATCAGGTCCCAGCCTTCGGCGGCGGGGCAGGCGCGGGCGATGGTGGCTGCCGTCAGCGCGGTCGCCGTGGCAATCAGGTCGGGCAGCGGGAGCCCCGCGGCCAGCAGGCGCTCGACGAACTCGCGGCCGTATTGCTCGCGCCCGGCGGTCTTGGGGGGCCGCCGGCGGTAGTAGGCATCCTTGAGCAGATCCGCCAGCAACCTGTTGTGGATCGCGCCGCGCGCGGCGATGCGGCCCCCGCGGTCGAACTTCTCCCGGTCGCCGGTGTGCACGCTCACCAGCGCGTCGATCACCATGTTCCCCGGGCCGGTATCGAAGGCCACCACTCGCCCGGGTCCGGCGCCCGGCGGAATCACGGTGATGTTGGCGATTCCGCCGATGTTAAGCGCCACCCGCCCGCGCCGGCGATGGCGGAGCAGGAGGTAGTCCACATACGGGACCAGCGGCGCGCCGCAGCCGCCGGCGGCGATATCGCGCGGCCGGAAATCGCAGACCACCGGGATGCCCGTCCGCTCGGCGATCACCGAGCCTTCGCCGATTTGCAGGGTGTGCTTGCCGCTGTGGTGATAGATCGTCTGGCCGTGGCAGCCGATCAGCTCGACGCTCTTCAGCGGCACGCGCGTCTTCCGGCAGGCGCGCAGGACGGCGTCCGCGTAGATCTCGCCCAGCAGGAAGTTCAGCCGCGAGATTTCGGCGGTGTGGGTGGCGCAATTCGAGACGCCCAGCAGCGCCTCGCGCACCGTGCGCGGATACGGCGCCGAAGCGAGCGCCACCGTCTCGACCCGCTTGGTCCAGCCGCGCCCGGCAATGTCCACAATCGCCACGTCGACTCCGTCCAGCGACGTGCCGCTCATGATGCCGGCGACTCTCATCCCCGCTTTAGCTCCTCCTGGAGGTCGTGCAGGAGCCGCAGCGCCTCGATGGGCCGCAGCTCGTCGATGTTCAGGTTGCGGATGCGATCGGCCAGCTCGTATCCCACCGGCTCAAACAACTGGATCTGCATCGAGGGAGTCCCGCGGGGCGCCAGCTCTTCGGTCATCTCGTGCTCGGTGCGCTCGTGCAGCGCCAGGATGCGGCGCGCGCGCTCGATCACGCTGAGGGGCAGCGCCGCCAGCCGCGCCACCTCGATACCGTAGCTGCGGTCGGCCGAACCCGGTTCCACTTTGCGCAGGAAGATGATCTGGTCGCCCGCCTCCTTCACCGACACGTGCAGGTTGCGCACGCCCGGCAACTGGTCGGCCAGCTCGGTCAGCTCGTGGTAATGGGTGGCGAACAGCGTGCGCGCGCGGATCTTCTCGTGGATGTGCTCGATCACCGCCCAGGCCAGCGCCAAGCCGTCGTAAGTGGCCGTGCCGCGGCCGATCTCGTCGAGCACGATCAGGCTGTGCGGCGTGGCGGTGTTCAGGATGACGGCCGTCTCGGTCATCTCGACCATAAAGGTCGACCGGCCGCGGGCCAGGTTATCGGCCGCGCCGATGCGCGTGAAGACGCGGTCGGTCAGGGGAAGGGTGGCGTCCTCCGCCGGAACGAACGAGCCGGCCTGCGCCAGGATGGCGATCAGCGCCGCCTGCCGCAGGTAAGTCGACTTACCGCCCATGTTAGGCCCGGTGATAACGGCGATGAACGCGCCCCCGGTGTCGAGCGAGACGTCGTTGGGAATGAAGCGGGCCGACTCGCGCTCGGTGAGCTTCTCGATCACCGGGTGCCGGCCGCCTTCGATGCGCATCTCGCCGGTTTCGGTCACTTTCGGGCGCGTGTAGCGGTTGGCCGCGGCCACCTCGGCCAGGGCCGCCGTCACGTCGATCTGGGCCACCGCCTGCGCGGTCGCCCGGATGCGTCCGGCGCGAGCGGCGGCGAAGGCGCGGATCTCCTGGAAGATCTCGCGCTCGATGCTCAGGATCTTCTCCTCGGCGTCGAGGATCTTGCGCTCCAGTTCCTTCAGCTCCGGGGTGGTGAACCGCTCGGCGTTGACCAGGGTCTGCTTGCGTTCGTAGTCGGCCGGCGCCAGGTGAAGATTGGGTTTGGAGATCTCGATGTAGTACCCGAAGACGTTGTTGAAGCGGACCTTCAGCGACCCGATGCCGGTCCGCGCCCGCTCGCGCGCCTCGATCTGCGCGATGTACTGTTTCGAATTGCGGCTGATGTCGCGTAACTCGTCCAGCGCGGGGGAGAACCCGTCGCGGATGGCGCCGCCTTCGGCCAGATTCGCCGGCGGGTTGTCCGCCAGCCCGCCGAGAATGCGATCGCGCACCTCGGGCACTTCGTCCAGGGCCGCGGCGATCTGCGCCAGCCGCGCGCAGGGTTTTTCAGGCACGGCGGCGCGCAAGGCCGGGATCCGGCTGAGCGAGATCCCCAGGGCGTGCAACTCGCGCGGCCCGGCGGTGCCGAGGGTAACCTTGGCCAGCAGCCGCTCCAGGTCCAGGATGGTTGCCAGGATCTTGCGCGTCTCGGCGCGGGCGATGGTGGCTTTCGCCATCTGCTCGACGGCGTCCAGCCGTCCGTTGATTTCCTCGATGTCGAGGGAGGGCCGCAGGAGCCGTGTTCGCAGCAGGCGCCCCCCCATGCCGGTCCCCGTCTGGTCCAGGACGTGGATCAGCGTCGATTCCCGCGATTCGCCGGCGAACAGCGGCTCGACCAGTTCCAGGTTGCGCACGGTCACGGCGTCCAGCACCATGGCCTCGGCGCGGTCGTAGAAGGCGGGGCGGTCCAGGTGATCGAGCGCCGATTTCTGTGTGTCGCGGAGGTAGTGCAGGATCGCGCCCGCCGCGGCCACGGCCAGCGGCTTGCCGCCCAGCCCGCAGCCGTCCAGGGTGAGCAGCTTGAAGTGCTCCTTCAGCGTGCGCTCGGCGTAGTCGAAGGTGAAGACCCAGCTCTCCACTTCCGTACGCACGCCGGGCACGGCGGGTCCGTGTTCGGGGACCAGCACCTCGCGGACGGCAAGATTCTCCAGGGCGGCGGCGGCCTCGGCGGCCTCCATCTCGGTGGCGCGGAACTCGCCCGTGGAGACGTCGACGTGCGCCACCCCGGCCCGTGCGTCCTTGCAGACGACCGCTCCCAGGTAGTTGTTCTCATGGGAACGCAGCAGCGCCGGCTCGGTGGCCGTGCCGGGCGTGACCACGCGGGTGATCTCGCGCTTGACCAGCTTCTTGGCGAACCGCGGGTCCTCCATCTGGTCGCAGATGGCCACGCGAAAGCCCTTCTGGATCAGGCGCGCGATGTAGCCTTCGGCGGCGTGGTAGGGGACGCCGCACATCGGCACCGGCTCGCCCTTCTCCTTGTTGCGCGAGGTGAGGGTGATCTCCAGTTCGCGCGCGGCGACCACGGCGTCTTCGTAGAAAAGCTCGTAGAAGTCCCCCAGGCGGAACAGCAGTAGCGCCCGGGGGACCTGTTGCTTGATCGAGTGGTACTGCCGCATGAGCGGCGTGGAGGGGTCCTGGCTCATGCGGCCCGCGTCACGCGTAGAGTCCACGCAGCTTGAGCGTCTTGGCCACGCGGTCCAGCGCCAGCATATAGGCGGCGATGCGGTTGTGCACTCCGTGGCGGTCCGCAAAGCCGACCACGTCGTGGAAGCTGGCCACCATGATCTCTTCCAACCGCTCGTTGACAAGCTGCTCGTTCCAGAAGTAACCCTGGCGGTCCTGCACCCACTCGAAGTAAGAGACGGTTACTCCGCCGGCGTTAGCCAGGATGTCGGGCATGACGAAGACGCCCTTCTCGGCCAGAATCCGGTCGGCGATCGCCGTGGTCGGACCGTTGGCGCCCTCGCACAGAATCCGGGCATTGAGCTTGCCGGCGTTCTGTGAAGTGATGACGTTCTCCTTGGCCGCCGGCACCAGGACGTCGCACTCCAGGAACATCGCCTCGCGCTTGTCGATGTTCTCGCCGCCGGGGAAATCCAGGATCGAGCCGGTCTCCCGGCGGTGCGCCAGCAAGGCCTCGATGTCGAGGCCTCGCGGATTGTAGACCGCACCCTCGATTTCAATCACCGCCAGGATCTTCATCCCCGCCCGCGACATCA
>CAYOTD010000524.1:0-4134 GCA_964406685.1 uncultured Solibacteraceae bacterium
TGATACGCGAAAAGGGAACGTTCTTGCGGCGGCGACGGGAGCCATCAACAGCAGGCAGAGCAGGAGGCGCGAGAGCATCTCCATCAGCTTAGCCGATCGGCACGGCTTGGCGATGACCAGATCGGCCAGTTGCGCTTCGGGAGCCTCCGCGGAACCGGTCAGCACGACAATGCGCGGCGCGGGCGACAGCATGCGCAGCCGGCCGATCAGCGCGGCCCCATCCTCGGCACGGGGAAGGTGCAGATCCATGACGACGACGGCCGGGGCGCGCTCGGTGCAGGCCCGCTCCGCCTCCGCGGAATCGCCTGCCACATCCACCTCGTAGCCGGCGTGCTCGAGCAACAGCTTGCGCAGCCCCCGCTGATCGGGATCGTCCTCAACCACCAGAACGCGCGCCATCAGTTGAACTGGATGCCGGCGATCACAAGCTGCGGCAGGGCTTGGTTCCAGCTTTGCGGCACGCTGTCAAAGGCCAGGCGAAAGCCCTTCGTCTCGCCGGGCTTGAGGCCGCCCGCACCCGGCCTGACGATGGAAACCCGCTCCCGCAGCACAAGCTGGCCGTAGGGATCGTAGAACACGCAGTTGAGATCGACCCGCGAGAGAGCGCGGCCGCCGGCGTTGCCGATCTTGCCCGTGATCTCCACCACGGCCTGCTTCAATGCGTTTTCGTGGGCCTTCATCTCCACTTCCGACAGCCGCAGATGGCGCACGTAGGCCTTGGCCTCGGCCGTCAGAGGCGGGCCCTGCGCGGGTTGGACGGGTTGCTTCAGCCACCACCACGCCGCGCCGCCAAGGGCAACGACGACCACGCCCACAATGATGGCCGTCAGGTTGACGCCCTTCTTCTCCGTCTTGCTCTCAGCGACCACTGACCGTCATCTCCCGTATGAGCAGCGTCGGGGCGGCGCTGGAACCGCGAAACTCCAGGTCGCTCCCCACCGATTCTATCCCTTCCAGCATGTCGCGCAGGTTGCTGGCGATGGTCACTTCCGATACCGCGTAGCCGGGCACGCCGTTTTCGATCCACAGGCCGGCCGCACCGCGCGAGTAATCGCCGGTGACGATGTTCACGCCGGAGCCCATCAATTCGGTCACCAGCAACCCATGCCCGATGGAACGGAGGATCTCCTCCGGGGCTTGCCCGCCCTTCTCCAGGTAGAGGTTGCCGTGGCCGATGCCGGCGTTGCCGGTGAGCCCTCGCGAGGCGTTCCCCGTGGTCTTCAAGCCCAGCTTGCGGGCCGCATAGACGTTGAGCAGGTAGCTGGAAAGCACGCCGCGATCGATCACCACGGTGCGGCGCGAAGGCACGCCCTCGTCGTCGAACGGCGAACTGCCGAACAGGCCGGGGAGAGTCGCGTCGTCGATCACAGTGACGCGCTCCGAGGCGATCCGCTGGCCCAGTTTGCCCGCCAGAAAGGAAGCGTTGCGATAGATGGCGTCCCCGCTGACGGCCTCGAAGATCGCCCCGATCAGGGTCCGCGCCGTGCGCGGTTCGAACACCACCGGGACGCGCGTCGTCTCGACCTTGCGCGCGTGCAGGCGCCGCAGAGCGCGTTCGGCGGCGATGCGGCCCACCATAGCGGGCGGCTCCAGGCGCGCGGCGGAGCGGGCGGCGGTGTACCAGTAGTCGCGCTCCATCGAATCGCCCTCGCGGGCCACCGGAATCGCCGTCAGCGAGCAACTGGAAGTGCGGTATGCGCCCGAAAAGCCACGGGAGTTGGCAAAAGCCTGCCATCCGAGATGGGAGGCGAAGCTGGCGCCCTCGGAGTTGGCGATGCGCGGGTCCACGGCAAAGGCCGCCTCTTCGGCTTCGCGCGCCAGCCGGATGCGCGTCTCGGTCGAGAGCCCCGCGACATCGTCCGACCACAAGCCGAGGTCACCGGACAGGCATCCGAGTTCGGCGGGTTCCGGAAGACCGGCGTGCCGGTGTTCGGTGGCCAGGCGCGCCAGTTCGATGGCGGAATCGACCATGCGGGCCAGCCCCTCCGGCGTCAGGTCCGAGGTGTACGAGGAACCGGGCCTCTGACCCAGCAGCACGCGCACTCCCGCCCCGCGCGAGCCGGCTTCCTTGAGCTTCTCGATCTCGCGCATGCGCAGCGTGACGGAGAACTCGTCGCCCTCGGAGATCGTGCACTCGGCCTCATCGGCGCCGCGCGCCCGCGCCATCGCCACCACATCGGCGGCCATCTGCCGGTAGTCGCTCTCGCTCACGCGGTCCCTCCCACGGTCATGCGGTCGATCTTCACGGTGGGGATGCCGACGCCGACCGGCACGCTCTGCCCTTCCTTGCCGCAGATGCCGACACCCTCGTCGAGTATCAGGTCACGGCCCACCATGCTCACCCACTTCAGCGCCTCCGGGCCGTTTCCGATCAGAGTCGCATCGCGCAGCGGCCGCGTCAGCCGCCCGCCCTCAATCAGGTAGCTCTCCGAGGCCGAAAAGACGAAATTGCCGCTGGTGATATCCACCTGGCCGCCGCCGAACGACTTGCAGTAGACGCCCTTTTCCACGGAGCGAATGATCTCCTCCGGATCGCTCTCCCCCGCCATCAGGAAAGTGTTGGTCATCCGCGGCATGGGGATGTGCTGGTAGCCTTCCCGGCGCCCGCTGCCGGTGACCGGGGAACGCATCAGCCGGCTGGAGAGCTTGTCCTGCAAGTAGCCGCGCAGCACGCCGTTCTCGATGAGCACGTTGCGCGCGGTGGGCGCGCCTTCGTCATCGACGTTGAGAGACCCGCGGCGGTGGTGGATGGTTCCATCGTCGACGACGGTGCACAGCGGGCTGGCCACCTGCTGGCCGATCCGGTTAGCGAAAGCCGAAACGCCCTTGCGGTTGAAATCCGCCTCCAATCCGTGGCCCACCGCTTCGTGCACCAGGATACCGGGCCAGCCGGGGCCGAGGACCACCGTGGTCTCCCCCGCCGGGGCGGGCGAGGCGGCCAGCAGCAGAACCGCCTGCCGCGCCGCTTCCCGCGCGAAGTACTCGGGCGTCTTGATGTCGAAAAACTCCAGGCCGATGCGGCCTCCGCCGCCCGACCAGCCGCGCTGCGGCGCCCCCTCTCCCTCGCGCGCGAGGGCGAACACGCTCAGCCGGGTCAGCGGCTGGCGGTCGTGACTGAGCGCGCCGTCGCTGGAAGCGAAGAGCACGTGGCGCAGGTTGTCGGCATAGACCACCTGCACCTGAAAGATCCGCGAATCGTAAGCGCGCGCGGCGCGGTCGGCCCGCTTCACCAGTTCCACGCGCGCGCCCAATTCCGTTTCGGTCGGCGCCACCGCCACCGGGTACAGATCGTGGCGCGCGGTTGGCACCAGAGGAGCCCTTTCGACCTGAGAAGGACCGGACGCGATAGTCGCCGCGACTCGCGCGGCCTTGAGAATCCGTTCCGGGCTAGGGTCGTCGGAATAGGCGTAGCCGGTGCGCTCGCCGGCGATCACGCGCACGCCCACGCCCATCGAGACACCCTGGGTCGCGCCCTTCACCAGTCCTTCGTCGAGACTGAACGACGTCGTCTCCAGGTATTCGAAGTACAGGTCGGCGTAGTCGCCGCCGCTCAAAAGCGCTTCGCCCACGTAGCGATCAAGGTCGCGCTCGGCGACACCGAACTTGCGGGCGATATAAGACTCGGACAGCCCCATGCTTTCAGCCTAGCAGTCCGTCATTGAGGTCGCATCCGTTCGCTGATCGTCGCCGGCCCGTGACGTCTGTAGAGAGAGCTGGCGCGCGTCTGTCGACTTCTGCTCGGCCGTGATTCGTATTGGGAGCCCGAATCAAGGCGGGCAGCGTCAAACCGCATGGAAGACCGCGCCGCACCCGGAGCACAAATGGCCGCCGGGCCCGGCCGCCGCGACCCGGCCCGAGGCGGTCTGGCGTTCACGGCTTCTTCTTGAAAGCAGAACGGGGCGAGCCGGCAGCCCACCCCGTTCGCAACGACCGTCAGAGTTAACAGCTACTTCGTGCTGCCTTCGATCCGCATGCCGTAGAAGCTGCGGTAAACGAAGACCATCGAGCAGGCCAGGAAGACGGCCGAAAGCACGTTGGTGAGCATCGCCCCCTGCTGCCGGGTGAGCGACACGGCGAGCTCCACCGCCAGCAGTCCGAACAGCGTGGTGAACTTGATGATCGGATTCAGCGCCA
>CAYOTD010000525.1:0-4133 GCA_964406685.1 uncultured Solibacteraceae bacterium
TACCCTGGGGACCGGTGGCGCCGGTATCGCCCTTCGGGCCTTGCGGACCCGTCGGACCCGGCACGCTCAATTCTTTCCTGAGCATGGCGCCGGTAATGTTGCGGCTGCCCGAAAGGTTGTCGAATACCAGCATCCGGGCCGAGTCTCTCAGCCGCGCCGCGTCCGGATACTGGTAATACGGCTTGTCGGCCGTCAGGCCCGCTATGGGCGGGATCGCTATCGCCGCCGCGGCGGCGGCCAGCAACCCCCGTGCAATCGCCGTCCTGTTCATTGCCATGTGAGATGATCCCCCAGCTCGTCAGTCAGCTCGGCGCCGTTCTCGTCCACTATCCGGGGCCTTGGCGCGCTGAAATCCAGCGCCCACAGCCCGGCGGTCAACGCCTCCAGGCGGTCCGTTATCGCCCCGCCCGCGGCCAGGGCGGCCGGCAGGGGCACGGTAAAGGCGATGTCATACGCCCACACCCCTTGTTTCTCCTCCACGAACTCGTCACCAAGAAAGACCAGCCGGGAGAAGCCCGGCGCCTGCCAGCCGTTGAGGATCAGCCGCGCCGCCTCCAGAAAACGGAGCGCGTCCCTTTCAAAGCGCGCCACGACCCGCACCGCGAAGCGCGGGAGGCGGACCTTCTCTTCCATGCTCCCCGCATAGTGGACCAGCAGCGCCCCGCGCGGATGCCGCAGGCGGTAATCTCCCGGCTTGTCCGGAAAGCGGGCGATTTCAAGGCCGGTTATATACGTCTTCAAGCGGTCTGAAATTCTGGCTACGATCTCGTGGGCGTACATCAGAACCCCTCCAGCGTTTCCCTGGTGAAGATCCTGCCCGGCGCCGTGAATCCGGCGGATGAAACGGCCGCGGGCGCGGCCTCCGCCTGAGCCGCTCCGATGGTGACCAGCCCTTTCGCGATGTTCTCCAGGAGCTTTATCGCGGCCTTGTATCTGTCTTTCCGCACCTCCGGGGGGTCGGTGTCCCGCCGGGAAAAGAGGTTGTAGATGGAGATATCGGCGGAGACCTTGCGGATCACGTCCGGAACCGGGGAAAAGGGGGTCTTGTACCGGCCGGCCACCCAGGCGTCTATCTCCGCGTCCGCGTCGGCGACGGCCTCGGCTACCACGGCGTCATCGATTGAGCCGGTAAGGGCGTCGTCGGTAAGGCTCGCGATAACCGCTTCCGGAAGTTGCTTCGTGATATCCGTCAGTGTGCAGTAGGCCATGTCCGTTACCCGTTATCCGTGTCCGTTTTCCTGCCCTTGCCTTTGACCGGCTCTTCCGCTATCTCTTCCACCGTCAGCATCGGCTCGGCCTTCAGCGTCTCCAGTTCCTCTTTGCTGAACCGCCCGTCCGGGTAGCAGGCTTCCGCCGCCGGGTGGCTGATTCCGCAGCGGCGGAAGCCGTCCGCTTTAGCTTTTATGCGAATCATTTGAAACCTCCTGTAGCGAGGGTTCGAGGAAGCGAGGGTTCTAGGGTTCGAGTGAAAACCCCTTGCCCCCTGAACCCCTCGCCTCTTCGCTTTCCACTATCCGTTACCCGAGGCCGGTGCTGCCGTAGGCCAGTTGCCAGAATCCATAACCGCCCGCCGCCCTGGCCTCCGCGCCGAACAGAAACTTCTTGCGCATGAACACGTTGTCCGCCTGGGGGTCGGTCTGTTGAACAAACACCGGCTTCTTGCGCTCCTGGTAGATAAAGGGCCTCACCGGCTTGCTCGTGTCCAGAAGGAACCAGGCCGTGTCGCTGGTCAGGCGCGAATCCACCACCACCTCGAAAGTCCCCTTGTACGGGTTCTGCTTGCCGTCCTCCAGGCGTTCGTTGTTCTTCAACACCAGGGCGATATCCTCCAGCGCGGGCGGAGCCAGCAGAATATTGGGCGTGACGTTCAGGGGCTGCCCTTCGTCGTTCTTGAACTTCTTCATGGCCGTGCGGGCCGCGCCGAAGGACGCCTGTGCCGCCGCCAGGGTGGCGCAGGACAGGGCCGCCGTCCCCTTGTTGGAAACGCTCGCCCCGGCCACCGGGTGATCAGTGTCGCAGAAATACTGGCCGTCATAGCAGAGGTTGGCGAAGGCGCCGTTCGCCAGGCCCAGGACAATTTCGTCGGGCAACTGTTTCGCCGAAAAGCCCGCCATCTGCGCCTGGGGCGCGTAGATGCCCAGGTTGTCGTCCTCGATGTGGTTCCGGTCCACCTCCACGGTGGCCTCCCAGTCGTCATTGACGATGGTGTAGCGGAACGCCTCCAGGGACGTTACCGCCTTGTCTCCCAGCCACTTGCGCATACGCGGGAAGGAGGACAGCCAGTTGTACTGGTTCTCGCTCCCGCCGCTGGGCACCAGCATGGCGATCTTTTCCCAGACCGACGGGGCGGTGTCGAACGCCTTGTTGAAGGTGGTCTTCAGATTGATGAACACGTTCTGAAGACTGGTCGCGTTTACTATCATGGGTCATTCCTCCCTTTCGTGATGGTTAGATTTCCACCCAGACGCCGTCGCTGTCCACTCCCAGGACCTTGCCCGCCGCTGACTGGGTGTTGCCCCCGGCGTTGGTGGCCGATACCGTTTCATCGTCAACGATGTAGCAGGTCTTGCCGAGAGTGGCCTGAAGGACGGGATCGCCGCTGGAGTTCTTGAATTTGAACGACTTGCCCCGCCTCACCAGGATCAAGGCGGCCCCGTTGGCGCCGCTGTTGGTCTTGCGCTCCTCGGCCCGCCCCAGGGCGGTCAAGGTCGTGGCGGTGGACCCTGGGACGGCGTAACCGCTGCCGTTGGCGGCCACCAGCGAACCGGCGTAAATGGTGGTGTTGGTCGCCATGGGGACGGAAATCAATTCCGCGTCGCTCATGGGCGTGTTTCTGTCCGATGTCAAAGCCATGGGTTATTCCCCCCTTCCGTACTTGTTGATGTCCTCGGCGCTGTTGCCGAACATGGCGGCAACCTTCAACTCCTCGGCGTTCAGGGCCGCGCCTCCTTCATCCGCCCGCCTGCCGTCCAGGCCGCTCGCGCCGCCGATGACCGGGGCCGCCTTGGCGAATTCCTTGAAGCGTTCCAGGCCGCCTTCCATCCGGCATTGAGCGACGTGGTATTCCTTCGTCGCCGGGGTGATCTTGCCGTCTTTCAGCGCCTGGCCGATCTCGGCGTTGATGGCGGTCTCCAGCTGCTCGTCCCTGATCCGCTTCAGCTCGGTCTCGGCCGTGGCTGCGCGGTTCAGGGCGGTGTCGTAGTCCCCCCTGGGGACAAACCTGTCCAGGGGCGGGTTCTGGGCCTGGTTGAGGGCCGTGGCGTGCTCGGCCTTCATGGCGCCGATGCGGTTCAGGGCGTCCAGGAAGGTGGCGGTGGCCGGAAGCCCCAGCTCCGCCAGCAGTTTCGCTAATTCCATTGTGGTCTCCTTTCCGTCTTGCTCGTGATTGAGCGCGTTGAGATGCAGATTGGGCTGGTTCGTGAGGCCGCAAGACGTGATGCGGAAGATGCGGCGCGATTCCAATTCATACCGGAACACAGGGGAGAGATAGCGGTATTCCCTGTTCAGGAGGGACTCCATGCCCTTGGGCGTCCATTCCACCCGCCCCTCGATTGCGCCGTCTTCTCCCGCCCGCAGCTCCTTTATCCACCCGGCGGCGGGCGCCTGCTCTCCTTCCGGGGCCTTCAGTTCCGTAGAGTGCTCCCAGTCGATGGGGATGTCCTTGCCGTCCACGGCGAACGCCTGGAGGATTATATCGGGCCGGTCGTTCACCCACTGGCGGCCGTCGCGGCCGGTGATGGTCCCGCCCGGCGGCAGGATATCGATCCACTCCGGCGGCGCTGTGTCCTGGGCCAGCTCAAAATTGAGAGCCGCGCGGCCGGCGGCTGTGTCGATGGCGCTTGTTTTCACCCCTTCCTCCTGTCTTTCGGCGGATTCTGAAGCAATATCAGTAGTTTGAATAGTAAAGGGTTTTATAAAACCCGTTGTCCGTGTCCGTTAAAACCCGCCCTCCGCCGTTACGGACACGGACACGGACAACGGACACGGCTTCCACCGGACATGCCCTCATCCGGAACCATCTTTAAACCGTCTTTAAATTTGCGCGTGCTGGCCTGGAATCGCGAAGGGGTACACTTGCCCGGCCCGTGGAATCAAAACGCCTCAGAAGGCGAATCCGGCGTTTTGCGGTTTTT
>CAYOTD010000526.1:0-4125 GCA_964406685.1 uncultured Solibacteraceae bacterium
TGGCGGGCGATCTGGTCTTGCGGATCAAGGACGATCACGACGGCGCCGAGCCCTCCGCCAACTCGATCACGGCGCTGAATCTGCTCCGCCTGGCGGAGATTTGCGGCCGTCCGGATCTGCGCCAGTCGGCCGAGCGGATTCTGGCGGCCTTCGCCGGCCGGCTGTCGGCCGCTCCGGTGGCGATGCCGCAGATGCTGGTGGCCTGGCTGCGGGCCCGGGCGTCGCCACGGCAGGTGGTGTTGGCGGGCGAGCGGCCGGCGCCGGACACGCAGGCGCTACTGGCCGTTGTCCGGCGGCGCTTTCTGCCCAATACGGTTGTGATTCAGGTGGATGATCGTTCACGGGCGGCGTTGGCGGAATGGAATCCGGCGCTGGGCCATATGCATCCAATTCAGGGAAAAGCGGCAGCTTACGTCTGCGAGAACTTCGCCTGCCGACAGCCCGTCACCGAACCCGACGCTCTGGCTGACCTGTTACAATAGCGGCTTCTCGCGATCAACCTAACGGGAGGAACTATGGAAAGACCTGGTGCAACTACGCTGAAAGGCAATCCTCTGACCCTGATCGGGCCCGAGCTCAAGGCTGGCGACAAGGCACCGGATTTCGTCGCCGCAGATACGACGTTGCAGCCCGTCAATCTTGCCAAGACGGGGACTAAGGTTCGTGTTTTCAGCGTCGTGCCGTCACTCGACACGCCCGTCTGCGACGCCCAGTCCAAACGCTTCAACGACGAGGCGGCCAAGCTGCCCTCCGTCGACTTCTACACCATCAGCGCCGACCTGCCCTTCGCCCAGAAGCGCTGGTGCGGAGCCTTCGGCATCGACAACCTCAAGATGCTGTCCGACTACAAGGATGCCTCTTTCGGTGCCGCCTACGGGACCCTGATCAAAGAACTGCGGATCGAGAGCCGCGCCATCTTCGTGGTCGACAAGGACAATGTCATTCGCCACACGGAATACGTCAGAGAGGTGACCGACCATCCGGACTACGCCGCCGCAATGGCAGCGGTCAAATCGCTCGCGGGTTGACGCGCAAACGTCTTGACGGGAAAGGCGGCGCATCCACTGTCTTTCGGCAGGACGATCAGAGGGTGGCCTGTGCGAAAGGAAGAGCGGCCAAGCCCGTCGCCAGACCGAAGTGAGCTGCAATCAAAGCTGAAGACACAAAAGGCGCTGCCCTTTCGCAGGGCAGCGCCTTTCTGCAAGATCTTCCGGACTGCGGACGCGCTAGCGGCGGAAGCGGCGAATCAGACCTAGAGCGAGGAATCCGCTCCCCACCAACGCCATCGTGATCGGTTCTGGAATACTCGAATCGGCCTGAAGGTAACTTGTCGAAATACTGTTGATACGGACCGAAGTCCCCGAAATAGCGCCCACGATGCTCACTGAGAACGACCGCAGATCCAACCCGGAGATGTCATCCGGATAGCCGTTCGTAGAGGTCAACACACTGGTGGACGCAAGCGTCCCCGTCACAGTAGAAGTACCGGATGTGCGAACCACATCGGAATCCAGACCGGACCACATGACGTACCGGAACGGGTCGAGAACGGTCACGAAAAACGTGAGCGTGAACGTGCCAGTATTCCAGTAGCCCGAAGCAGGCTTGAACACCAAGCTATAGAGATCATCCGCGCCCGAGATCGACACCTCCAGGACGCTGATGTTGCTCGTTCCCTGGTCGTATGTGAAGTTGGAAAACTCCTTGTCACCGACCCAGCAGCCCTCCCACCCCGCAGAGGTGAGCGTATACGCCCCACTACACAGGTCCGCCCCAAAACCAGCAGCCGCACCTAACAGAATCGCCGCTACAGCGAGCAGCATTCTCATCCACTTGTCCTCCGACCCAAATCCTCACGGCGCAAGGCAGGTACACTACCTCCTCACGTGCGTTTTTGTATACGCTATTACTATACGACAACGGTGTTAGGGTGGTCAAACGAAATCTCACCTTAGGGGCCGCTCGGGGTTCTACTCCTGTGTTCCCAGGGGAAGATCGAAGCCACCCGTTTCAATTGCGCCTCCGACTCGTATAAGATGTTAAGGCGAACAGGCCAGCCCGGACCGCTGGACCGCAGTCAAAGGACACCGAAATGTACGTTTCGCTGAACGGAGCACTGGTAGCGGGCGGGAAAGTCGGTTGGCCCGATTTCGCCCGGCTGGCGGCGCGATTCGGCTACGCGGGGGTGGACGTGAACCTCGGCGCGGCGATGCAGGAGGGTGCGGAACAGACGCGGGCCATGCTCGATCATCTCCGCCTGAAACCATCCTGCGTGAACTTCCCGGTCGAGTTCCGCAAGGATGACGCGACCTTCGAGGACGGCCTGAAGAAGCTCGGTGCCTCCGCCCGGTTCGCGACCGCCATCGGCTGCCCCCGGATGACCACTTGGATCATGTCGTCCAGCGAGACGCCCAAGAGCGAGCTGCGGAGCCTGTACAAGAAGCGGTTCGGCGCGGCAGCTCGGGTGCTCGCCGAGCACAGCGTCCGGCTGGGCCTGGAGTTCCTGGGGCCCCTGCACATCCGCAAGCGCTTTCCGCACGAGTTCATCTGGCGAATGCCGGAGATGCTGGAATTCGCCCGGGAATGCGGGTCGAACGTCGGCCTGCTGCTGGACGCCTGGCACTGGCACCACGCCGGCGCCACGGTCCAGGACATCCGAGCCGCGGGCAAAGCGGGAGTGGTGCATGTGCACGTCTCCGACGCGCCCAATGTGGCGCCGGAGAAGATCCTGGACGGCGAACGGCTCATGCCGGGCGAGGGCGTCATCGATTTCAATGCCTTCTTCGGAGCCTTGAAGAAGATCGGCTACGAAGACGGAATCAGCCCCGAGGTGCTGGGACCGCGCGCGCGGAATCTGACGCCCGAAGAAGGTGCGAGGGTGGGGCTGGAGACGACGCTCCGGGTGATGAAGAAAGCGGGGGTTGCCTGATTGTTGGAGAAACTGCTCACCGAGCAGGTGAATCCTGTCTCTGAGAACATCGACGCGCTGCCCACCGAAGAGGTGCTGCGCATCATCAATTCCGAGGACCAGAGAGTGGCCGGCGCCGTGGCGAAGGAGATTCCTAACATCGCCATGGCCGTGGATGTCATCGTCGACCGCATCTCGAAGGGCGGCCGGTTGCTCTACATCGGCGCCGGCACCAGCGGGCGGCTGGGCGTGTTGGACGCCGCCGAGTGTCCGCCGACCTTCAACGTTTCCCCGGACCTGATCCAGGGGATCATGGCGGGCGGAGAGGTGGCTCTGTCGCGCGCCGGCGAGGCGAACGAGGACGATCCGGAGTTGGGTGCGGCCGATCTGGCGGCGCGCAACTTCGGCCCAAAGGATGTCCTGGTGGGAGTAGCCGCCAGCGGACGCACGCCTTACGTGCTGGGCGCGGTGGAGGCGGCGCGGAAACTCGGCGCCGTGACGATCGGGATAAGCTGCACACCGGATTCAGAACTGGCCCGGGCGGTGGAGATTCCCATTTCGCCGCTCCCCGGGCCGGAGATTCTGACCGGCTCCACCCGCATGAAAGCCGGAACGGCCACCAAGCTGGTGCTTAACATGTTGAGCACGGCCGCGATGATCCGCCTGGGCTACGTTTTCGGCAACCTGATGGTGAACGTGCAGCCGCGCAACTCGAAGCTGGAGGCTCGCGCCCGCCGCATCATCTCCCAGGCCGCCAACGTAGATGCCGAGATCGCCGGAGCGCTGCTCAGGCAGGCGGGCGACGACGTCAAGACGGCGATTGTCATGGCCCGGCTGGGTGTCTCTCGAGAAGAGGCCGAACGGCGCCTGCGCGAGGCCGCTGGCCGCGTCTCGCGCGCCCTGAAGGGCTGATCCCGGCCATAATCGAGAGATGGAGAAATTCCTGATCCGCGGCGGTGCGCCCCTGGAGGGCGAGGTGAGCACCGGAGGCGCGAAGAACTCGGCGCTGCCGGCCCTGGCCGCGTGCCTGCTCACCTCCGAACCGGTCACCCTCCGCCGCATTCCGCGCGTGCGCGACATCCGCACGATGGAACGCCTGCTCGAGCACGCCGGCGCCGTCCTGGAACACGCCGACGGCGGCCAGGTGCGCGTTTCGGCCGCCCGCGTCGACCGGCCCGAGGCGCCTTATGACCTAGTCAAGACCATGCGGGCCTCCA
>CAYOTD010000527.1:0-4117 GCA_964406685.1 uncultured Solibacteraceae bacterium
TGAGCGTTGCCGCACGTCGAACCGCAGCCGCCGCAGCACCCCCAGAAACCGCTTTTCCAGCCGTGCCGCGTGCGGCGCCAGCAGCGCCGCCAGCCTTTGCAGATGCCCGTGGAGCTGATCGCTCAGTACATCGGCCGCGTCGGCCAGCACGGGTATGGATTCCCTACGGGACACCACGAGTAATATCGGCTGGTAGGGGAATACCTTTAGGTCGAAACCGGGTCGGACACCTGAGAAACCTCTATTCCTTCGCTCCGTGGGATCGTAGACACTCCGCCGTCTCGAAGTGCCCGTTTTGCAGCGCGGCTCCCAGCGGCGAGACTCCCGCCTTATTCCGGATATTGGGCTGCGCGCCCTTGTCCAGCAACAGTTCCACCGCGCCCTTCCGTCCCCAGCTCGCCGCCGTCAGCAACGGTGTTGCCCCGGACTCCGTATCGCGCGCGTCCAGCTCCGCCCCGCGCGCCAGCAGCAGTTCCATCACCGCCGTGTGCCCGCCCTGGGCGGCGTCGTTCAACGGAGTCGCCCCCGACGCGTTGCGGGCATTCACCCGCGCCCCGCGCGCCAGCAGCAGCTCGACGATCTCCCGGTGGCCCTTCAGCGCCGCCTCGTGCAGTAGCGTCGCGCCCAGGGCGCCGACCGCGTTGACGTCGACCCCGTGCGCCAGCAGCAGCGAGACCACGTCGGTCTGCCCCCTCATCACCGCTTCCTGCGCCCGGCGGGCCATATCCGCGGTGCCTCCCGGCAGCCGGGCTCCCCTCTCCAGCAGCACTCCGGCCGCCCGGCTCTGGTGGAACCGCAGCGCTTCGTCCAGCGGGGTTGCCCCGGCGTTGTTGCGGGCATTCGCTTCCGCCCCTGCCGCCAGCAGTGCGGCGACCACCTCGGCGTGTCCCTTGGCCGCCGCCGCGTGCAGCGCCGTACCCTTCGATTCCAGGTCCCGGTTGCGGACGTCGGCGCCGCGGCGCAACAGCGCCTGTGCCGCTGCCAATTGGCCGCGCCAGGCGGCCTCGTCCAGCGGCGTCGCTCCCAGGTTGTCGCGCGCGTTCACTTTTGCCCCGCGCCCGATCAACAGCTCGATGATCTCCACGTAGCCCCGGTTCGCCGCCATGTGCAGCGCCGTCACTCCCGACCGCGCCCGCGCCTCGATGTCGGCCCCTTTGTCCAGCAGCGCCTCGACGATCTCCCTGTGATTGGTGACCACCGCGTAGTGCAGCGGCGTCGAGCCGCCTTCGCTGTGAGCCGCGTTGGGGTCCGCGCCGCGCTCCAGCAGCAGCCGGACGACCCCCATCTCGCCCGCCCAGGTGGCGTCGTGCAGCGGCGTGCCGCCGAGCGAGTCGCGCGCGTTCACCTTCGCGCCCCCATCCAGCAGCGCCCGCACCCGCTCCACCTCGCCCGCGCGCGCGGCTTTGTGCAGCGCGTCGCCCTCCGCCGCCTGCGACGCCCACATCGCCAGCCACAGCGCCAGCACCATGCTCCAATTCTATCCGCCCCCGGCGTACAATTGCCTGCGCTCGGCACCGCCGTGCTGGCCTCGTTCCTCAGACTCCGCCGCCTGTAGCGCGCGGCTTCTGCTCCTGTGTTACACTTCGTGCAGATGGGTAATACGCTCACCGTCCGGCTTCCGGAGGATCTCGCGGAATGGCTCGGCCAGGCTGCCCGCAAAGCGGGCGTGCCCAAGGGACGCATCGTTCGTGAGGGCCTGGAAAGGGTCCGCGGCTCCTCACAGCCCGCCTTCTTTCGATGGGCCGGGTCGGTGGCCGGTCCCTCGGGTCTCTCTGCTCGCAGGGGTTTCTCCCGCAAATGAAAGCCATCGCGGACACGGGCTTCCTGGTGGCGTTCGCAAACCGGAACGATTTCCACCACCAATGGGCGCTTGAGATCGCAGCGAGGGTTACCGAGCCGCTGCTGACCTGTGAAGCCGTCCTCGCCGAAACCGCTTTTCATCTTCGCGACAGCGCTTTGGTGATGGCCTTTCTGCGAGACGGCTTGGTGCGTTCCGCGCTGTCAATAGCAGAGCACGTTCCGCGACTGATGGAGCTTGCCGTGCGTTACGCCGATCGCCGGCCGGACCTCGCCGATCTCTGTCTGATTCGTCTGAGCGAACTGCACCCGCGCTACCCCGTGATCACCACTGACGTGGCCGATCTCCGCGTCTACCGTCGCGGCCGCCGCGAGACGATTCCCCTGCTCCATCCTCCACCGCGCTGCGGCTGAGATTCGCCGTCGTCACCGCCCTCCGGCCCCCGACCAAACCCGCCGCAGCGCCCGCCGAACGGCCCCCGCCGAGCGCCCTACCGCCCCCGAAGTCTCCTTTGCCCCCCGGCCCGCTCCCTCGCCGGCCTTGTCGAGAGAGAGGTTCCCCACCGAAACCGTCTGCTGCACGCGGCCGTTTCTTGTAGCCACGATGACTCCTCCCGCCGGCGCCCCGTCGATGGCGGCGATCACCTCGGGCGGAAAGTCCGTCCCCATCTTTGCCGCCAGCAGCCAGGCCGGTGACCGGACCCACACCGCGCCATTCAGCGGCGCATCCCTCTCCCCGATGTTGACGATCCGCGCCGCTTCCAGCGGCCGCGGCCGGTCGCACCGGTCGGAGCCGCACCCGGCCCCGCACAAGTCATAGCGCAGGAACGAGGCGTGCTTCCCCCGCGAGATCCACACCTCCGGCCGCTGGTCCACGGCGTTCAACTCCGCCGCCCGCGCCGCGTGGCTGATGTCGCACACCGTGTCCTCGTGGGCGGCCGCATACCAGTACCGTGCCCGAAAACCGCCCTTGCCGTCGCTCTCCAACAGCGCGGAGACGTGCTCGACGTCCAACCGGTGGCCGCGCCGCCCGCAGTCCCGGCTCCACAGGTGGTAGTAGTGAAGTTCGACGCCGCCCGCCGCCGGGAAGGCCTGCCCGTAGATGGTCCCGTTGGCGGCCACAACTGTGGGCTTGGCCGCCTCCGCCGCGAACTCCGCCGGCGCGGACGCGCAGTCGTCCGCGGAGATCAGAAACCGCGGCGCGAACCACGCCAGCAGCCGCTGCTCCAGATCGTCGGCCACTCCGTCTCGATCCCCGTCGATCATGCCGCCGGCCAGCGCCAGCGCCAAGGCCACCAGCCCCACGAGCATCATCTCCCCCATCCTTTCCCAAGCTCCGTGGCCCGCGCTTCAGCGTGCCGCCGCGTGCGTCAGCTCGCGGAAGGAGGTTTCCGAAGCATCACAGCCAGGCTCCGTCGAATCCCCGGCCGCCCTACCTCTTCGAGTCCCGCCGCGGCCGCCGCCGCCAGCTCGGCGTCGAACTCGCTCTGGCCGATGTGCCCGGCCGGCTCGGCCAGCAGCAGGTGCGCCCCCGGCTTCAGCGCCTGCGCGATCTCCCGGAAGAAGGATGCCACCGACGGCATCTCGTGCACCACCGCGAAGGCCAGCGCGAAATCCGCCCTCTCCGTCCAACCCTCCAGCCCGAGCGACTCCGCCCGCGCCAGCCGCGTCTCGATCCTCTCTCCCAGTCCCGCCCGGCCCGCGCGCCGCCGCAGCGATTCCAGCATCTTCTGCTCGATGTCCACCGCCACCACGCGCCCCTTGGCGCCCACCATCCGCGCCATCGGCAAAGTAAAGAAGCCCATGCCCGGTCCGGGCTCGACCACCGTCATCCCCTCGCGCACGTGCGGCGCCAGGATTTCATTCGGGTTACAGGTCAACCGCCGCAAAGGGCTTGCGAGCACGTATCCAAGCCACCAGGGGCAAACGCGATGTGCCATGTCGAAAGAAACGATGTTAGCAGCCCTCCGGTTCGGCCTGCTATTCTGGAGAAAATTCTGGGTACCCGTCGGAAAGGAAGAACACGAGGAGGACTATGTCAGTTCAACAGGAAGCCGACCTGATTCTGAAGCTCTACGACCTGCGCCGCGAGGCGACCATGCGCAAGGCGCGGGACTGGTATTTCCGCGAATTCAACCCGGAGTCCCTCGCCGACATCGAGAACACCATGTACGGCGAGCACAGCGGCTACCTTCGCATGGTGATGAGCTACTGGGACATGGCCGCGGCTCTGATCAAGCACGGCGCCATCAGCCTTCCCCTTTTCGCCGACACCAACGGCGAGCACTATGCCGTCTTCGCCAAGCTCGAACCCTTCCTG
>CAYOTD010000528.1:0-4115 GCA_964406685.1 uncultured Solibacteraceae bacterium
CCGGCCCATCAACCTGCACATCCTGGGCCTGGAGCAACTCGGAGCGCGCATCGAGCAGACGCACGGCTACATCGAGGCCACCGCTCCCGAAGGTTTGAAGGGCGCCCAGGTTCATTTCGACCGCATCACCGTCACGGGCACCGAAGACCTGATGATGGCCGCCGTGCTGGCGCGCGGCGAGACCGTGCTGGACAACGCGGCGCGCGAGCCGGAGGTGAGCGACCTGGCCGCGCTGCTGGTGAAGATGGGAGCCCGGATCGAAGGCGCAGGAACTCCCACCATCCGCATCCAGGGCGTGGACCGGCTGGGCGGCGCCGAACACGCCATCATCCCCGACCGCATCGAGGCGGGTACGTTCCTCATCGCCGGCGCGATCACCGGCGGCGACCTGATCGTCACCGGCTGCGTCCCCGAGCATCTCACCGCGCTGTGCGTCAAGCTGAGGCAGACGGGCTGCGACATCTCCGAGCCGGCACCCGACAGCCTGCATCTGCGCCGGCCCACGCGCCTGCGCGCCGTCGACGTCACCACCGAGGAATTTCCCGGTTTCGCCACCGACCTTCAAGCACAGTACATGGCGCTGATGACTCAGGCCGAGGGCATTTCCTTCCTCACCGAGACGATCTTCGAAAACCGCTTCATGCATGCCTTGGAGTTGATGCGCATGGGGGCCAACATCCGCGTCGAAGGCCGACAGGCCATTGTCGCCGGCGCCACCACGCTTTCCGGCGCCCAGGTGATCGCTTCGGATCTGCGCGCCAGCGCCTCGCTCGTATTGGCAGCACTGGTGGCGCGGGGGGAAACCGTGGTCGACCGCGTCTATCACATCGACCGGGGCTACGAGAGAATCGAAGAGAAACTCGTGCGCGTCGGAGCTCAGATCCGGCGCATCGAATAGACATGGTGCAGATACCGGGGTTTCCTGCCCTTGTGGATGACGCCAAGTCGCGCATTCGCCGGATCGCCCCCGGCGAACGAGGGACTACGGCTTTCCGCCTGGCTGATCACCACATCATGATCAGGCCGAAGCAACGCCAGATGACATAGGCCAGAACGAAGATCTCGACAAAGCGTATGGTCTTCAGAAACCAGCCGCCGAGGAACTCGAAGCGCAGCAGCAGGGCCGAAACAAGGCCGACATAGACCATGTACGGGTCGAGTCCCCCGTCGAAGACCTTCAGGTGCCCTACCAGGAACAGGTAGTAGAACAGCGGCCAGTTGCTTTCCAGCTTGATGCGGAACCGCGACATGCCGAGCCATACGGAAAGGCCCAACAACACCGCGGTGATCATGTTGAAGGGTGTGAGGTTGAACATGCACTCCTACCCGCTTGAACGTCCCCGTCTGGCTCAGGCGCGCGGCAAGGGCGCACCTAGAAAGACCATAGCACGCTTGTAAACCCCGTGTGGGCGCGGTAGTCCCGCCCCAGTGTGAATTCCTCGCCGTAGTCGTAGAGCTGGTAGCCGGCGTTTCAGCAAAGCCGGTTCGACAGCCGCAGCGAGAACCGCGCCATGGGGGATTCGTAGGTGAGCGGGAACGCCTGCGCCGCCGGGAAAACGGCATCGCCGACCAGCCGCCCGCCGCCCGTGTCCTGAACACGGGTATAGCCCAGCCAGAAATCACAGCGGCTTCCCAGGCCCACCCGCACTCCTCCGTGGGCGGCATGGAGGTTGCTGAAGTAGTAAGAGCGCTGATCCATCACCAGCGTTGTGGCGAAGTAGGCAAGACCGGAGACGGTGTCCAGGTGGATCTTGGAGTATCCACCCTCGACTGCCAACCAGCTTCGCGCGGTCCAGCTTCCGTCCAGAGAGTGATTCCGCCCCCGCGAGCTGTGGGCCGAAAGCGCTGCCGAGTTGATGTTGTAGCTGGCCCTCGTTGACGCGGACACCTGCACTGTCCTGGTCTTGTACTGGATGCGGCCGCCGAGAGCATGATAGTCCCTGTCGCTGACCGAGAAGACCGGCCGGTCCGAACGGCCGATCTCGGCGTCCAGGCTGATCCCTAGGAGCTTGGCGGGGCGTAGGCGAACGCCGGCCGCCCCTGCATCTTGGCGGTTGTTCTGCTCGGCCGCGACCGCCTCCGGAGAGCCGCCCGAGGCCAGTTGCTCGCGGGAGCGGATCCGGCGCGTCGCATAGTGATAGCCGCCGTGGAGCGTGAGCCACCTGGTGGCCTGGAAGCTCAGGTCCGTTTGGTTGGAGATGGCGCAGATGGCGAGAAGGCGGAAGTACAGCAAGTCATCGAAGGTAATCGCGTTGTTCACTTCGCGATAGACGGCGTCGCCTTCCATGCGGCTATTGTGGAACGACATGTGGTTGGTCAGAGACAGGCGTCCGGCCGGAAACAGGCTCAACGTCAGGTTACCGGTGGCGACCGGACGCCGCCCGTCGCCCTGGACCACCACCTGCCGGTTCTGCGCCGCGCCAAGACGTCCCGTTCCCGTGGCCAGCTCATCGAAGTGGAACAGCCGCCGGCCGTCGGTGTAGCTGAACCGGCCACTGGCGGCGGCGAACTTGCCTTCAGCCGCCACGCTCGCCCGCCAGTAGGGTGAGCTGCCCCGGTAGGGCGCTGTGCGGCGCAGCGCGTCCAGCGTGACCAGGTCGCCGGGGTTGTTGCCCGTCGCTAGCGCCGGGCCGAGCGCCGCGACGGTGTTCGCAGAGAAGCAGTCCCAGCCGTGCAGGACGTTGAGCCGCACTCCCCGAATCGTCGCCTCGCCGCCGAGACGGTACTCGTTCCGCAAGCGCCGGATGTCGGCAAACAGCGGGAACTCGTCGTTGCGCGGGCCGAACTGCTGCACGGTCGTAAGCGCGGGGCCGTTCTGGGAGTTTCGCGTGTAGCCGGCGAACAGGCGCAGGCTCGACTGCGGGAACAGCGCCAGGTCGTGATCCTGAAAGCGGCGAACCGTGTTCTGGACGTGTTCGCCGAAGGAGACCGGCAGGGCCGGGTTGTAGTACTCGTTCAGCCGCCAGGCCAGGTCGTAGCGATAGATACCGTTCTTCTGCGCGCGCAGGATCGACGACTGGTAAGGGTCGTTGCCCAACCCCAACGTGGTCAGCACGATCTCGTCGAACCAACCACCGCGGCCCTCTCGCGAGTTCACGGTGAGGGACGAGGAAAGCAGCCGCAGGCCATTGCCGTAGTTGACGTCGCTGGGGTACTTGCCGTAATCGCCGCCGACGGAGCGAAAGCGATAGCCGGTTTCGAACGAGTTGGTCACGTTGTAGCCGCCGGCGTTCTCTCCCCTTGGGGGAGGCAACCTGGGCCGGAGTCGGCGTGACGACCGGCTGGGCGGCGGCGATGGCCGCCATCGAGAACAGGATCGCCGGGGGACTCACTCTCATAGCGGCCTCCTATCGCAGGAACAGCGGATCGGCATTCGACCCGTGGATGCGTACATGGCAGGTCGTGCAGTTCTGCAAGCGGGGTTCCGCCATGTTATGGCCGGCCGACTGGATCGAAATGCCGTCGCCCTGGCGGCCGAACGATCCGGCGCCGTTGTGGCAATCCAGGCAGACGGTGAAGACCACGGGCCGGGGCAGGAGACGGGCGTTGGCCGAGCCGTGCGGGCTGTGGCAGGTTTCGCAGCCGTCCACCCGCACCGCGGGGTGCTCGAAGGCGAAGAGTCCACGCTTGTCGGAATGACACTTCAGGCATGCCTGTTCATTGGCCGTGGTAAGTTCGGCCATCCGTGGCCGGCCGGCCATGCGCCAGGTGGGTGCGGGCGTGCCGTGCGGGATGTGGCAATCCGAGCAGTTCATGAACCCTTCATTCACGCGGTGTTTGAACGGCAGGGAGAACTGCGCGCGCACGTTGGCATGGCAGGAGTAGCACACCTCGGTCTGCCGGCGGGCCAGCAGGAATTTCGGCGCGGGAGATTTGTGGATCGAATGACAGCTCGTGCACGCCACTTCCGCCAACGTGTGCGGCGATCGCCGGATGTTGGCGCGAGACAACTCCTTGGCGTGGCAACTCAGGCAGTTCTCCAGAGTCTGGCGGGCGGACATGGCGGAGAAGGCGCGGATAGTCGCCTTGCCCCCGCGAGCCTCCACGTGCGCCTTGCCGGGACCGTGGTAGCCCTCGCAGCCCGTCCGTTCCGGCGGTTGCCTGCCGGATGCGAC
>CAYOTD010000529.1:0-4113 GCA_964406685.1 uncultured Solibacteraceae bacterium
GGAGACGAGGACGGCCGCTTCGGCGACCGGGACCGCGCCGTCCAAGTAGGGCTCGATGACCTTGATCCGGTTGTAGGCTTTGCCGATGACGTGGTAGACGGCCGGGTCCAGCCGGCCGTTGGGCGGCATCTGGTCGCCGATGTCGCAGCGCGCGCCGTTGGCGACGATGGAGGCGACTTCGGTTTCCAGTTGCGCGGGGAGCTTGAGGCCGCCGAAGTCGGCCCAGGTGGCTTTGAACCGCCCGGTCATCCCATACGTGGTTACCCCGAAGGTGCGGGTGTAGCGGACGGTGAGAGGGAAGTAGTAGTAGCCCCAGGAAGAGCCGCTGGGCAGCGCCTCCAGGTCGATGTTGTCCATGAAGGGGACGCGCTCGCCGAGTCCAAAAACCGCCTGGCCGTTGAAGTCGACCTGGCAGCCGGGGCGCAGCGTGGTCACGGTCTTGTGGATCTTCTCGAGGAAGGCCTTGTGCAGGGCCTGCTTGTGCCGCCGCTGCACCGGGCGCGAGAACGGGTCCAGGCCCTGCGCGCGCAACTGCCGCAGGCACTCGCGGCAGAAGCACTCGCCCGCGATGGGCACGGGCATGTCGAACCAGGCGCCATCGAGGGGATAGCGCGAGACGAACTCGCGGGTGTGCTCCAGCATCAGGTCGACGAAGGGCGCCTGGGCCAGGCAGAGCGCGGTCCAGCCCGGCGTTCCGTCGAACTTCGGCAGGTAGTTCGAGCGGTCGCGCTTGATCACCAGCCACTCGGGATGGGCTTCGGCCAGGTAGTTGTCCCAGGTGGTGCAGTAGTAGGCGTAGACGGCGATCTTGCGCTTGCGGCAGGCCTCCACCTGCGCCGCCAGCAGGTCGAACTTCAGGCCGGGATGCACGGGGCCGTACTTCGAGGGGTAGTAGAAGTAGCCGTGCATGTCCTTGGCGAAGACGACGATGGAGTCCACGTCGGCCGCCGCCAGCCGGTCGCCGAACTCGACCGCGTTGAACTTCTCCCCGATGCGGGCGATGTGTTCGGAGTTGTGGAAGTCGAGGTGGACCTTGCGCCAGGGCCGGGCGGGCAGCGCCGCCTGTCTGGGGTCGATCCAGAGTCGGGGAGCGGGCTGCGCCGCGGCGGGCCAGGAAAGCCCGGCCACACCGCCGGCCGCCGCGAGAAAGGTTCTCCGGTTCATGTTGGTCTCCATGTGCCGCTGCTAGGCCGCGTCGCGGACATCGATGATCAGGCGCTTGCCCAACGCCTCGAGGGCGGCCTCGATGTCCTCGAGCCGGGATCGCCGGCGCAAGGCAAGAAGGCGGCGAACGCGGCCTCCGTCCCATCCCAGCCGCCGTGCCAGTTCGTCGGGGGAAAGGCGCCGCGCGCGCATCGCTTCGTACACCGACAGCTTCGCGGAGATCAGCGACGTGAGCGCGGCCACCCGCTGGCTCCTGGCCGGCGGCGAGGGGCGCGGGATCCGTTCTCCGTCCTCCATCCGCGCAGCGAGGATGGCAAGCAGCGCCCCGTGGACGCGCGCCAGCGCCTCCGGGCGGTCCTTGCCCACCGTCATGACGCCCGGCACATCGGGCACTCGGGCGATCACCGTTCCGTTCCGGTCCGGCTGAAAGACTACCGGATATGCGTGCGTCATGATCCTCTCGTCAAAGGACTCGCTTCGGGTCCAGGCCCAACTCCTTGCAGAGCGCCTTGATGAATTCAGGGCCGAGGTCGCGGTCGCCATGCATGGGGATGGGCGCCTTCCTTCCTCCATATCGGGCCACCAAGTGCCCCGTGCCGCCAGCACGTCCGCTCACTTCCACGCCCGCCCGCCGGAGCCGCCGCGCCAGTTGCCTACCCTTCACCCATTCAATAGTAGAGCAGGCCCCGCCCGCAAGACAACGCCGGACAGTGTCCAACGATGTGTTGGCAGCGTGGTTCGGGCTCCACAGACGTCGATGGCGCCTTCTCGGTGAGAAGGTGCACTGAATAGAGGCGGACGGCTATCGGACCGCCGCACCGGGAGGAACGTCGCTGTTGCACACTGGAGTCGAGATGATGGGCCTGTGCAAATTGTGCCTGCGGGATCGTCCGCTCGTAAAGGGGCATGTCCTGTCTGAGTTTCTCTATCGTGATCTGTACGACCGGCGCCGCCACAAGTTCAATCAGTTGCATACCGACGTGACCAAGAGAAACATCCAGCGCTCGAAGGGATTGTATGATCGGATGCTGTGCGATCATTGCGACAACCAGATCATCAGCGGGTACGAAGCGTGTGCCTCCAACGTACTGAACGGGAGTGCTAACGTCGAAATCACACACGAGCTCGACCGGATTGTTGTAAACGGACTGGAATACGCCCAGTTCAAGCTCTTCCAAGTATCGCTCCTATGGCGGTCAGTTATATCGACAATGGACGAGTTCAAGTCCGTGCGTGTTACACCAGAGCACGCCGAGCGAATGCGTCTGATGCTCTTGAACTGCGATCCCGGCGAACCTCACGACTACGGTTGTGTCGTGATGATTCCCGAGATGTATAACGAAGTTCGGCAATGCATCATGCCACCCGATCCTGTTCGAATCTTCGGTCATAGGTGCTTCCGCCTGCTCGCTGGTGGTTTCTGGTGGCTTTACGTGGTTTCAGGTCACTCTGGCAGCTTTGAGCTGCGAGAGTTGTTTCTGCCAAGAAATGGAACGTTGACCATAATGAAGGAATGTGGCGGCACCGCATTCATGTATAGGTTCGCTGCCGATCTTGTCAAAAACCCGACTTTTCCCAAAACGACCTGACTAATGTGTTCTTAGCGGGAGATGAGCAGGTCGCCTTACTTCTGGTTGGCAGTCGTCCGAGCTCGAACCGGGTGCAAGTGAGTTGCTGAGCGCGGATAACTGCACTCCTTGACGCCGAAGGCTCTTCGCCTGGCCGGTGGCCGTGCTGGGGTGACTCTAGCGCAGTTGGCGGCCGCAGTGGAAGCAGAATTTGGGTTCGCCGAACAATGGCTCTCCGCAGTGGATGCAGAAGGCGCCGGCGGGGGCTTCCGCGGGCGCGGGCGGCGCGGGCTCCGGCGGGGGCGGCGGTGCTGGCGCGGGCGGCGGGGGCGGCAGGACTGGGACGCGGATTATGCGCGTGGCTCCAGCCGAGGGAGGGACCTCTACTTTCGGCGGTCCCTCGATCAGTAACTCCGTCAGGCCGCAGACTACTACGTCGCCGTTGTTTAGCGGGGTTGGGGCGGTTACTCGCGCGCCGTTTACTACCGTGCCGTTTGTGCTGCCGGCGTCGGTCAGGGTGCAGCCCTCGGCGCCCACTTCGATTACGGCGTGGTTGCGGGAGGCGGCGTCATCCGACAGCACCAGGTCGTTCTGGGTGCCGCGGCCTATGCGCACCGTTCCGGTTAGCACCATCTTCCGGCCGGCCTGGGCGCCGTTGCGCACGGTCATGAACCAGCCCTTCGCTTCGGAGGTCGGCGGCAGCGGGACGGTGGGCGTGGCGGGGGGCCTGGCCGCCGGCGCCCGCACCGGTATCGTCCAACCCGGCACCGGGGCGCCGATGGGGATCGAGTAGTCGTCGGGCGAGTGAACGTGGAACTCCGAACCGCTGGCGCCCGCGTCCACGGAGAAGATCAGCGCCCCGTCCGCGCCGCGCCAGACGCCGGCGAAGAACCGGCCCAGGGCGTTGATCTGAAGATGGAGGGATTTCTCGCCGCCCTTCAGGCTCAGCAGCTTCTGCCCGATGGGGGCGAGGTCGGTGAAACTGGCCACCCATCCCATTCCCGAGGCGGCCAATCCCATGCCGGACTGGATCTGCCAGTAGGTGTTCTGAATCGCCTCCAGTCCGGGCCAGAGCGCGTCGGTGGGCGCCAGCCGGGAGCCGGACGCCATCAACGCGAGGGCCTGGCACAGCCCGTCGAGGGCGGCGGCGTCCTGCCCGCCGACATCGACGGCGATGACGTGAAGCTGCCGGGGCGTGGAATCTCCGAAAAGCCGCTCGAATTCGTTCATCGGCCGATCTCCTGCCAGCCTTCCAGCGGCGACACAATACCGGTTCTCAAGGCCTCGCTTCCGGAGCCCTCGAAGAACGATTCGCCCCACCCGGCAGGGGCCTCCTTGTAGGAGCCGTCGGCGTTCAGCCATGGCTCCCGCGCGAGGGCGA
>CAYOTD010000530.1:0-4084 GCA_964406685.1 uncultured Solibacteraceae bacterium
CGATGGCGTCGAAGTTATAGCCGGCGTCGAGGATGGCAGCGGTGGTTTCGGGGCCGATCCACTGTGAGGCGGCCTGCCAGAGGTTGACGCGGCCGAGGGTGAAGGTGGACCAGGCGTCCTCGGTGGGGGCGTAGAGGGCAACGTCGGCGACGGGCGTGCCCTGGCGCAGCAGGTAGCTGACGCGCTGGAGGTAGCGGGCGAGGTCCGGCATCACGGGCCACCAGGGATTCAGATCGCTGAAGACGCCGGCGGCGTAGAAGCTCCAGCCGGGCTTGCCGGCGTAGGGCGGCGAGTAGGGCCAGCCGTGGCCGATCAACTGGTTGATGCCGGAGAGGAAGTGCTGGTCGGCTTCGGCCTTGATGTCGAGCGGGGTGGCGCGGAATACGGGGGAGTGGATCCAGGTCCAGGTTTCCGACGACGTGACCGGGCGGCCGTAGATGTGGCTGGCGGACGATGCCCAGCGCGCGGTGGTCAGCGTGCGCCAGTGCCAGCCTTCGCCTTCGGGGAGATCCAGGTGGCGGTGCGAGGCGATCGAGGCGGGCGGGATGCCGTAGTTCTGCATCCGCAGCAGGACCTTGTGCGCGCGCGCCCATTGCTGCGCCGGGATGAGGAAGCGTTCTTCGTAGAGCTCGGTGAGGGTGCGGCCGAAGTCACGGCGGATGGCGGGGGTGCGCTCGCCGATGTCCATTTCGAGCGCGGGCAGCAGGGGTTTCAAGTCGTAGCCGCGGCGCTTCTGGAATTCGGCCAGCATGTCGCGCGGCCAATCCGAGCCGTAGACTTCGAGACTGTCGCAGAAGATGGCGTGGACCATGCCCGGGCCGGCGGCGGCGAGCAGTTTTTCGCCGACGTCGCTCAAGTGCTTGTCGAGGGCCGCGCGGCTGTAGTGGTCGAGCACGTAGCCTTCGGCCCCGAAGGCGGCGCGCTTGACCTGCTGTCCGGTGTGGCCGGCGATGTAGACGCGCTCGCCCTTGCCGCCGGGCAGGGAGACGCTGGCCACGATCTGCTCGCCCTCTTTGAGATCGGCGGTGGCGGCCGGGCGCAGGCGCGGGGCGGCGAGGTCGAGGGGGATGTGCGGTCCGCCGAAGGGCCAGCCGCTGCCGAGGGTGAGATCCATTCTCAGGCCCAGCTCGCGCGCCTTGCGGGCGGTGAAGGCGAGGGCGTCGAGGAACTCGGGCGAGAGGAATGGCAGGTTGCGGATGCCGCGGGCGGCGTCGTCCAGCGCCATCGGATAGACGGGTTGGACCTCGAAGCCGCCGATGCCGCCCTCCTTCATGCGGCGCATCTCGATCTCCAGTTGGTCCTTGGTGACGGAGGGGCCGAACCACCACCAGCGCATCATGATGCGGGCGTCGTCGGGTGGGTTGCGGAAGGCGCGCTCGAGCCGATCCCCGTCCTGGGCGCAGAGGGCCGCCGCGAAGAGCAAAAGCAGGGCCGAATGTCCGATCTTCATATGAGGACATGATCGCACCGGGGGGGGCGGGGGTGGGGATGGCGGGTGGAGCAGGGGATGGCGCAAGGGGCGGGCATCCCGGCCCTGCGATGTGTAGAATTGATGACAGGAGTACACATCGATGCGGACTAACGTCGTGATCGACGATAAGCTGATGCGGGAGACGCTGCGGGCTACGGGTCTGAAGACCAAGCGCGAGGCGGTGGACCAGGCGTTGCGCACTCTGCTGCGGCTGCGCCGGCAGGCGGCGATCCGCGGGTTGCGCGGCAAGTTGGACTGGAAAGGCGATCTGGGCGCGATGAGGAGTGACAATTGATCCTTGTCGATTCCAGCGTTTGGATCGACTACTTTCGGGGGAGGGTCACCGCGCAGACCGAGAAGCTCGATAGCCTCCTCGGCCAGGAGCCTTTGGCGATCGGCGACCTGATGCTGGCTGAGGTCTTGCAGGGCTTCGACAGTGAGCGGGATTTCCATCGCGCCCGCCGGGTGTTGGCTTCGCTGACAGTTGTGGAGTTGGGCGGAGAGAGAATTGCCGTCCAGGCGGCCAGGAACTTTCGCGCTTTGCGCAGGCTCGGCGTAACCGTTCGCGGCACGATCGATACGGTGATTGCCACGCGCTGCATCGAGAGCGGGTACGAGCTCCTGCACAGCGACCGGGATTTCGATCCGTTCGCTAAGCACCTGGGCTTGCGCACCGTGGGCTGACGAACGGCGAGCTGAAGCTCGCCGCTGCGCGCTGAAGCGCGCGCCACGGTTCACTCGCTCGGATGGGGGAGCGGATCTCCGGTACAATCGGGGTGTCCTTGGGAACGCCGGACTGGGGAGAACAACATGAGCATCGAGATTCAGGTCGTCTTCTATAGCATGTTCGGCCACGTCTACCGGATGGCGGAAGCGGTGGCTGCGGGGGCGCGCGAGGTTGGCGGGGTCGAGGTCAGCCTCTTCCAGGTGGCCGAACTCGTTCCCGACGCGGTGCTGGAGCGCAGCGGCGCCAAGGCCGCGCGCAGCGCCTTTGCGCACATTCCCGTGGCGGAGCCCGGCCAGCTCGCCGAGGCTCACGCCATCGTCTTCGGAACGCCTACGCGGTTCGGTAACATGTGCGCCCAGATGCGCAATTTCCTGGATCAGACGGGCGGGCTGTGGGCCAAAGGCGCGCTGGCGGGGAAAGTCGGCAGCGTTTTCACTTCCACCGCGACACAGCACGGCGGCCAGGAAACCACGCTCACCAGCTTCCACTCCACCCTGCTGCATCACGGCATGATCGTGGTCGGGGTGCCGTACACCGAGCCGCGGCTGGTCGAAATGGGCGAGATCACCGGCGGCACGCCCTACGGCGCTTCCACTCTGGCCGGCAGCGACGGCTCCCGCATGCCCAGCGAGAACGAACTTGCCATCGCCCGCTTCCAGGGCCGGCATGTCGCCGGGATTACCAAGCGGCTGTTTGCCCGGACGGAGTGACTACCGCGCCCGGAAGGCGCGGGTTGGGTTGTCTACCATTAGCGGGCGGAGCCACGCGCTCTCGAGGGTTGGGAGGAAGTGCGTGCAGAGAGCGGGGGCGGCCTTCGCCGCCTCGAAGATCTCGATCTGCTCCATCGCGCCCTGCCCGTCGCCGGTGTGCGAGGCCACCGTTAGTCCGGTCTCGCGGGCGGTGAGGGCGGCGGCTTGCGCCAGCTTCCGGTCCAACTCCGCAAGCGGCGCGCGATTTACGCCGATCTTCACGAAGCGCGGCTTGATACCGTCCACGCCCCGGCGCGCCTCCTCGATCCAACGCCGCGCGAGCTGCTCCGCGGTTTCGCTGCGCGCGAATTCGGGCAGGTACTTGTGATTCGCCGCGCCATATAAGCCGGTGTTCGTCCACAGTTCCAGGCCCGTGGCTTCCGACAAGCGTGCCAGCAGGCGCGGGTCCCGCCCTAGGAAGTTGGGTGTGCATTCCAGCAGGCGGCGGCAGCCGTACCGCTTCAGCTCTTCCAGTTTGGGGCGGGCCGCGCGGAAGACCTCGTCGGGGTCGTAGCGGCCGGGGGCGATCCGGTCCGCGCCGATGAAGTTGACCAGGATGTGCTCGTGCACCAGGATCGAGCGCGGCACGGGTAGCGGCCGCGGGGCGGCGAGGGAGGCAAGCCATTGACGGCGGGTCATCATAGATCTGCCTTTGTGACCGGCGGTCCGGCTTGACAGGGCGCTTAGTTGGGAGTCGATCTCCCGGGCCAGTTGGTCCACGTCCTCGGAGCGGGGCATGCCTTCAGGCTAGCCGACTACCGGATCAGCCGCAGCTTGACGCGCTTCTCTCCGCCTTCCTTGAGATCGACCTCGACCGATTCGGCGGCGAAGCGGCGCAGCGTCTCCGGGTCGTCCATCAGCGACGTGTCGAAAGTCTCGAAGGCGTAGAGCCTGTAGATTCCCTGGGGTAATCCCGTGCGCGTGAACGCGCCGTCCTGGGCGGCCTGGAATCCGAACCGGAAGGCGCCGGCGGGGTCGTCGGGATTCCGTGTGAGAAGCACGTAGGCGTCGGGGGCGGGCTCTCCGCTGGCGTCAACCGCGACTCCGGCGATCGAGCCGCCATCCGGGCTCAACTCGATTTCGAGCGGCCCGGCGGCGGCCGGCGCCACGCGGATGCGCCCGCGCGGCGCCGGTTAT
>CAYOTD010000531.1:0-4081 GCA_964406685.1 uncultured Solibacteraceae bacterium
GTCCTTCCAGTTCGCGGCGCAGCTCGGCGTGGTTGTAGATCTCGCCGTTGAAGACCACGACCGCATCGCCGTTCTCGCTCACGATGGGCTGGTCGCCGCCGGCCAGATCGATGATCTTCAGCCGCACCGCGCCGAGGGAGACTGTGTCGCTTTCCCAGACCGCCTGCTGGTCGGGACCGCGATGCACCATCGTGAGGGTCGCGTCGAGGATTCGCTTCCTGTCAGGCCGTTTGTTCCGGTGTGTGAATCCCGCAATGCCGCACAATTCGACTCACCCCATTCGCCGGCCGCCCGCCAGGGCGGCAACTCACCCGCACGACAGATACTTGAGAGAAATATATCACATTCACCGAAGTCTGGACCTTTGGAGCGAAAGACCGTATACTCTTCTGAAAGCCACGTCCAGCTTTGCCGTTTGGGAAGGACTCCTGTTATGAGACGATACGCTACCACTCTCTTCTCACTCGTGTTTCTGCTGCTGGCGGCAACCGCCTTCGGCCAAACCTCCACTTCACAGATCTCCGGGACCGTTTCGGACGCTTCGGGCGCGCTGGTCCCCGGCGCCATTGTCACGCTGGTGAACGAATCGACCGGCGTCACTCTCAAACAGAACACCACCGACGCGGGCGTTTTCGCATTTCCGGCAATCCCGGTCGGGGTCTACACGGTGCGTGTCGAGGCCAAGGGTTTCCGCTCGGCGGTGCGCACGGGCAACACCGTGCAGGTGAATACGCCGGTGGCCGTGGATATCGTCCTGGAGGTGGGCGCCACCACCGAGAGCGTGGTGGTCAGCGCCTCTTCCGAGTTGCTGCAAACCTCCACGGCGACGGTGGGCAACGTGATCGAACAGCGCTCCATTGTCAACCTGCCGTTGAACGGGCGCAACCCGCTGAACCTGCTGATGTACGAGCCGGGGGTGACGCAGCGCTCCGGCAACACGGTCAACGTCAACGGGGCGCGCTCCACCGCCGCCAACGTGACCATCGACGGCATTGAAGCGAACGAGTCCACCTACTCGAATCCGACCAACAACATCTTCCGCCTGAATCCGGACAACGTGCAGGAGTTCAAGGTCACGACCCTGAACCCCTCGGCCGAGGAAGGGCGCAACTCCGGCGCCAACGTCTCCATCGCCACCCGGTCGGGCACCAACAGCTACCACGGCACGGCGTTCGAGTTCTTCCGCAACACGGCGCTGAACGCCAACGAGTTCTACGCCTCGGCGCAGGGCCAGCCCAAGCCGGTGATCCAGTTGAACCAGTACGGCTTCGAGATCGGCGGCCCCATCCGCAAGAACAAGACGTTCTTCTTCGGAAGCTGGCAGGGCCAGAAGGTCAACTTCGCCGATCCGGTGGACAAGGCCTTTGGCGAATCGGTGGACTTGTACACACCCACCGCCCTGTCGGGCATCTACCGCTACTGGGTGTCCAATCCGGCGAATCCGCTGGTCATCGGAGGGCAGCAGATCACGCAGAACACGCCTCTGCTGGTGGATCCCAGCACCGGCCAGTACGTAGCGGGAGTGCGGGACTGCGGTTCGCCCACCGACTCCAACTGCGTGGCCTCCTACAACATCTTCCAGAACGATCCCCTGCGGTCCGGGCTGGACACGAAGGTCAAGTCGGTGCTGGGCGGGTACCCCGCGCCCAATTCCTACAGCGCCGGGGACGGGTTGAACACCGGCATCTACCAGTGGAACACGCCGGTCAGAATCCGCGGCCCGCAGTACATGCTGCGGGTCGACAACATCATCAACGACAAGCACGCCGTCTTCTTCCGCTGGCTGGGCGCCGAGCAGCAAACCCTCAACGGCGACCCGGTGAACGACCGTCCGGTGGTGCTGCCGGGGTATCCCCCGCGTGGAGAAGTGTTCCGGCCCGCGACCAACCTTGCCCTTGGATTCCGTAGCGTACTTTCGCCCCGGCTGGTCAACGAGTTGACCCTGGGCTTCTCGCGCTGGCAGTTCCTGTTCACGCAGGGCGAAGCCAACCCGGCCTTCCCCAACACGCCGCGCTTCACCTTCAACAACTCCGACGTCGACTACACCGCCAATCCGCGCACCTACCGGGCGGTTTCGACCCCGCAGATCGTCGAGAACCTGAGCTACCTGACCGGCAAGCACGTCTTGCGCTTCGGCGCCAATCTCCGCTTCTACCAGCACAACGACCAGCGCGGCGACGTGGGCGGTACCAGCCTGACGCCCTCGATCTCGCTTTCGCGCAGCACGCGGCCGCCGTCGGGGTTCACCTTGCCGGCGCTGGCCTCGTCCTCCGCGGCGGGCATCGCCGCCACGGATCTGAACCGGTTGCAGGGCGCCATCAACGACCTGTTGGGCATTCCCGCCGGCCTGACCCAGGTCTTCATGGGCGATTTGAAGAGCGACACCTTCCTGCCCTTCCGCTCGGGCAGCGGCGTCACCCTGTGGTCGCAGGGACAACGGGCCAGGCAATTCAACTTCTTCGCCCAGGACGAGTGGAAGCTGCGCCGCAACCTGACCCTCAGCTTCGGCGCGCGCTGGGAGGTGAACCCGCCTCCCACCGAAGCCGGCGGCCGCGTCTATGTCCCCGACCGGGCCATGGACGGCAGCCAGGGCCTGGTGACCTTCATCCCCGCCGACCGCTGGTACCGGAACTACAACTGGGGCGCCGTGGCACCGCGCTTCGGCGTCACCTGGTCTCCGCGCGGGTCGTCGAAGATGGTCGTCCGCTCCGGCTACGGGATCGCTTTCGATCCGCTGAACACGTTCCAGGTGACTTCGGTGGCGACCTCGGTGCCGGGGCAGACCTACCGTTGCAGCTCGCAGTTCTCGGGTTCGGGCGGAGCGCTTGTGACGACGGCCGGCTGCATGCCGGTCGGCAATGTCCGCCTGGGAGCGGGCTTCCCGGATGAGATGGCCGTTCCTACGGCCAAACCGTCCAGCTTCCTGACGCCTCCGTTGCAGGTGCGGAGCAATGCCCCGGCCGTGCGCTTCTTCGACCCGGAGCTGAAACTGCCGACGGTTCACATGTGGAACCTGGCCGTACAGCGCGAACTGCCGGGCGGGTACGTGGTGACCGTGGGTTACGTGGGCCGGCGCGGCACCCGGCTGTATCGCGCCTGGGACATGAACCAGATCGATGTCAGCTCGATCCTGCCCTCTTTCCTGGCGATGCAGAAGAATGTGGCCGCCGGTTGCCAGCCGGACGGGACTCGTACCGGCGGCGGCGCGTGCGCCGGGGCGGTCCCGGTTCCCATAGTCCAGCAGGGCATCATCACATCCGCCTTCGCCAACTCCACCACCACCAAGACCGACCTGGCGCAGAACGCCGCCGGCAACTTCGGCGGGCGCATCGAGCAAACCACCCTGGCCGCGCACCTGCGCCCCAACCAGCAGTTCGCCCAGATCATGATGATCGACAACGGCGGCGACTCTTACTACCACGCCGGCCAGCTTGTCGTGCGCAAACGTTTCGATCAGGCGGGACTGCTGTTGAGCGGGGCCTACACGCTGGGCAAGTCGATCGACACCCTGTCGCTGGACCCGGTGGCCTCCACCGTGGGCGGAGGGCTGACCACCACCAACTCGCGCACCGCCGCCGACGCCCGCAACTACCGCAACGAACGCGCGCGCTCGGACTACGACCAGCGCCACGTGGTGAACCTGACCGGCATCTACGAGATGCCGTTCGGAAAGGGCAAGCGCTTTGCCGGCAGCGCCGGCCGCGTGGTCGACCTGCTGATCGGCGGCTGGAGCCTCAACGGCATCTACACCTACCAGTCGGGCGAGCCCTTCTCGGTGCGGTCAGGCGTGTTGACCGCGAACGCGACGGCCCAGTCGCGCGCCGCACTGAAACCCGGCTATACGCTCCCCGAGGCGAAGTTGCAGGATAAGGAGGGCGTCATCGGGCCGGTGTTCTTCCCCAACGCGGAGGCCTTCACTTTCCCCGAGCCGGGCGGGACCGGCCTGGGCCGCAACATCTTCCAGGGTCCCAGCTACTGGAACCTGGACGCCTCCGTCTCGAAGGGGTTCCGGGTCAACGAGCGGGTCCGCGTGGTGCTGCGCGCCGAGGCGTTCAATGCGCTCAATCACGCGAACTTCCGC
>CAYOTD010000532.1:0-4067 GCA_964406685.1 uncultured Solibacteraceae bacterium
GCGCGCACCTCGCGCCGGTTCGCGGAATCGGATGATAGGATATCAATAGGAGGTAGGGAGCATCCTCTGGAGAGAGGGGCTGAAGGCGCTGGTAGCCGCCTGGGACAGCAAGGATGTGCGCATCGCGTTTTCCGTCCGCCTTCCTCAAGGGTGTTCCGAATAATAGATTTCAGGTCTGATCCGACCGCACAGGCTCCTGTCCGATCCCTCTACATAACTGCCGCACTTCACTGACGGGCAGAGCACGGAGCGTCAAGGAGAGCGACGTGGCAGCCGGCAAAGGAATACGGGTCAACAAGAGATCTCAGGACCCTCTGAAACGCATTGAATGGATGCTGAACCCCAAGACAAATGGGGACAATTTCGGGTCAACCGCTCTGGAGAAGCCGGTTCCCTCCTATGGAGACTTGGCGGCGCTTAGCGTCTCCCGGTTGATCCTCGACTCGGTGGGGCCGTCCCTTCTGGCGGATATCGTCGGAAGCTTTCTGGACCTGCTCGACACCTCTGCCGCCGTGTATGAGAAGAACGGCGACTATGCGTTAGCGGTCGTCTCTTCCGCCTGGTGCCGGTTTCTGGACCTGGCTTCGAGGCGGCGCTGCGGCTCGCCCGATAACCGGGAGGCGCTGGCGTCCGGTTGCTGGCATTGCCACGAGTCCTCCTGGAACGATGCCGCCCGCCGCTCGATCGAGACGGGGGAGCCCGTGGACGTGGAGTGCCGGGGGGGCATCCGGCGGTTCGCCGCGCCGATCCGCGCCGGAGGTGAGATCGTCGGCGGCATCTGCATGGGATACGGCGATCCGCCGCGGGATCTGGCAAGATTGCGGGAACTGGCCGCCGCCTACGGCGTCCGCGTGAAGGAGCTGCGCGAGTTGGCCGAAGCCTGCCAGACGCGCCCCCCTTTCCTCGTTGAACTGGCGAAGAGGCGTCTTCTCTCCTCCGCGCGGCTCATAGGCGAGATCGTGGAGCGCAAGCAGAGGGAAGAGGCGCTGCGCTGGACCGAGGAAGCGCTGGAGAAGCGGATCGTGGCCTTGACCCGGCCGCTGGAGTCCGGTGAAAGCGTTGCTTTCGAGGAGTTGTTCAACCTCAAAGACATACAGCACCTCCAGGATCTGTTCGCCGAAATCTGGGGTGTTGCCGCGCTGATCACACGTCCGGACGGCACCCCCATCACGCAGCCGAGTAACTTCACCTATCTCTGCGGCGAATTCATCCGCAAGAATCCCAAGGGCTTCGCGAACTGCCAGGTTTCTGATGCGGCGCTCGGGCGGCACAACCCCGGCGGGCCGGTCATTCAAACGTGTTTGAGCGCCGGTCTGTGTGGCGCGGGAGCCAGCATCACCGTCGGCGGGCGGCATATCGGCAACTGGTTGATCGGCCAGGTTCGCAACGAAGCGCAAACCGAGGAACGGATCCTGGCATACGCCCGCGAGATCGGCGCCGACGAGGCGGCCTTCCGCGATGCCTTCCTCAAAGTCCCCACCATGCCGCAGGAGCAATTCGACCGTATCGCGAACGCGCTTTTTGTCCTGGCCAATCAGCTTTCCGCCATCGCCTATCAGAACATCCAGCAGGCGCGGTTCATCGCCGACCGGAAGCGGGCGGAAGAAAAGCTCCGCGATAGCGAGAAGAGGTTCCGGCTCGTGGTGGAATCCTCTCCGCTGGCGATCGGAGTCATCGCGCAAGATGCCGCGATCGAATACGTAAATCCGAAGTTCGTCGAGAAGTTCGGCTACACTCTCGACGACGTCCCCACTCTCGCGGATTGGGACCGGCTGGCCTACCCCGATTCCGCTTACCGGCAGAACATCATCGAGCGATGGCAGGCGTTGTTGGAGAGAGCCGCTAAGCAGAGAGGCGCCGCCCATGGCACGGAAGTGTCCGTGACCTGTAAAGACGGGTCGGTGCGGGAGATAGAGGTCTTTGGAACGCCGATGGGGAACAAGGCGCTCGCCTTTTTCCTCGACATCACGGAACGCAAACGGATGGCGGAGGAACACCGCAAGATCGAGGCTCAGATGCGCCAGGTGCAGAGGCTGGAAAGCCTGGGCGTGCTCGCGGGGGGGATCGCCCATGACTTCAATAACCTGCTCACGGCCATTCTGGGAAACGCCGACCTGGCGCTGCGCACCCTTTCGCCGGTGTCTCCGGCCCGCCAACGCGTCGAAGAGATCGCCAAGGCTTCGCAACACGCCGCGGATCTGTGCCGCCAGATGCTCGCCTATTCCGGGAAGGGCCGCTTCGTGCTCGGTCGCTACGACCTGTCGGAGATCGTTCGGGAGATGGGACAGATACTCGAGGTCTCGATTTCCAAAAACGCCGTAGTGCGGTATTCCCTGGCCGAAGGACTCCCCGCCGTGGAGGCGGACGTGACGCAAATCCGTCAGATCCTCATGAACCTGATCACGAACGCTTCCGAGGCGCTGGGCGAGGCGCGGGGCGTTATCACGGTCGTGACCGGCGTCATGGAATGCGACGAGGCATACCTGTCGGAAAGCTACCTCAACGACAGACTCCCGGGCGGAAGATACGTCAGCATCGAGGTGTCCGACACGGGAGCCGGGATGGACGAGGAAACCCGGGGCAGGCTCTTCGATCCCTTCTTCACGACGAAGTTCACCGGCCGGGGACTGGGGCTGGCGGCGGTGCTCGGCATCGTGCGCGGCCACAAAGGAGCGATCAAGGTCTATAGCGAGGTTGGCAAAGGGACGAACTTCAAGATCCTGCTGCCGGCCGTGGACTGGGCGCCGGGCGAGCGGGTGAAGCCTGCGGCGGAGAGCGTGTCGCTCAAAGGCGGGGGCACTGTCCTGGTGGTTGACGACGAACCGCTGGTCCGCGGCGTGGCATCGAGCATGTTGGAGATGTTAGGCTATCGAGTCTTGACGGCGGGGAACGGCAGGGAGGGCTTGGAGGTCTTCCGCGCACAAAAGGACGAAATCGTCTGTGTCATCCTCGACCTCACCATGCCCGAGATGGGCGGAGAGGAGGCGTTCCGGGAATTGCACCATCAGCGAAGCGACGTCCGCGTGGTCCTGTCGAGCGGGTTCAACGAGCAGGATGTCAGTCAACGGTTCGTGGGCGCGGGGCTGGCAGGGTTCATCCAGAAGCCTTACACCGTGGCGAAGCTTCGCGAGACTCTCAAACTCGTTCTCGGCTGAGCCGGCGGACACCTCTGAACAGCCTCCTCGGTTTTCCCCTTGTGCGGGCGGTACGAACCGTATGAGAATACCCGAAAGGCGCAGATTCGAAGGGAGCGGTTCGGAAATGCCAACAATCTCAAGAAGGCGGTTTCTGGAAGGGGGCGTGGCCGCTGCCGGCGTGGGAGCGTCCACTCTCTCCGCGCAGGAATGGGCCCGGCAGGCGGTGGACAAGTCCCCGCGGCAGCGGCAATGGGTATCGGTGAAGCACGGCGACCGGTCCGTCGAGTCGTTCGTGGTTCGCCCCAAGTCGCGCGGCAAGGCGCCCGCCATCGTCGTCATTCACGAGATCTTCGGGATGACCGACTGGGTGGAGAGCGTCACCGACGAGTTCGCCGAGGCGGGGTATCTGGCCGTGGCTCCCGACCTGCTGTCGGGCATGGCCCCCAATGGCGGGCGCACCAAGGACTTTCCCGCGAATGAGGCCGGCGCCGCCATCCGCAAGCTGCCTCCCGATCAGATCACCGCCGATCTCGACGCTCTGGTCGATTACTGCAAGAAGCTGCCCGCCTGCAACGGGAAGGTCTGCGTGGTCGGATTCTCCTGGGGCGGCGGACAGACATTCCGCTTCGCCACTCATCGAAAGGACCTCTCCGCGGCGTTTGTCTTCTACGGCAGCGGGCCGGCGGCCGAGTCGATCCCCGCCATCCAGGCTCCGGTCTATGGCTTCTACGGGGGAACCGACGCGCGCATCAACTCGACCGTCCCCCCAACGCAGGAGCAGATGAAGGCGGCGGGCAAGACCTACGAGGTGGTGACCTACGAGGGCGCCGCTCACGGCTTCATGCGGGCCGGCGCGCAACCCGATGCCACCGAAGCCAACCGGAGCGCGCGCGCCGCCGCCTGGGTCAAGCTGAAGGCGCTCCGAAACAC
>CAYOTD010000533.1:0-4052 GCA_964406685.1 uncultured Solibacteraceae bacterium
GTTTCTTCGCCCAGCGGGCGCAGGAGTTGGGGATCGACCTCGCGGTGCCCGATCTGAGCGAGGGGAACTTCGAGAAGCTGACCATCACCGGACAGCTTGCCGTGGTCGAGCGCATCGCCGCCGGACGCCCCGCCTCGCTGATTGGGTCCAGCATGGGCGGCTACTTGGCGGCGCTCTATGCCGCCCGCCACCCGGAGGTGCGCCGGGTTGTGCTGCTGGCCCCGGCCTTCGCCTTCGCCCGCCGCTGGCCGGAGCAGCTTGGCGGCAAGACGATGGAGGAATGGCGGCGCGTGGGCTGGATCACCGTGTTCCACTATGGGGAGCAGCAGCGGCTTCCCCTCGGCTATGGGCTGATCGAGGACGGTTTGCGCTATGAGGACTTCCCCGATGTGCGTCAACCCGTGCTTCTGATCCATGGTACCCGCGACGACGTGGTCACCCCCGACTGGTCCCGGCAGTACGCCTCCGCCAGGGCCAATGTCGAGTTGGTGCTGGTCGACTCGGACCATGAGCTGGCCAACGTGCTGGATGTGACCTGGGAGCGATGCCGGAGGTTCCTCGAACTGGGCTGAAGCCTGCCCGCAACCACATGTAAAATCGGCGATATGACATTCCGTAGCAGGAATCTCTTTCCGGCTGAGTGTGCTACAATTTTCAGTAGCCGGGTTGACGGCGGGCTCGCAATCGTGTAACGTTGGCGGGCCGCAGGGCATCAAGGTAATTGAGAGGCGAAGGCTGGCACGGCCGGCGGATGGCGAGGGCTGCCGCGGTGAAAGGCCTGCGCGAATAGGGAAGTATGGACTCCAAAACTGTGAGCGGCGTGGAGAGAGCCAATTCTCTGGACCAAAGCGCTGATGTCCACCTGCAACGGTTGATCCGTCCTGAGGTTCTGAGACCCTGGTATAGCGACTTCTTCACCGACATCAAGGAGTACTTCTTCCCTCCCAAGTTGCCGCCTCTGCAAGTGACCTCCAAGCCGGTCGCGGTGAAGGACATCTGGGGATTCTACGCCGACAAGCGCAAGCACGCGGCTTCGATGTCGATCAGCCTGCACGTGCTGTTCGTAGTTCTGGCCGCGGTGTTGGGCACCAACCCGCATGTTCAACAGGCGGTGAAACAGACAGTCACCTTGGTTGCCCCGGTCGATCTGGCGCCTTGGGTCCCCGACGCCGCCCCCAAAAAGCAACCCATGGGAGGCGGTGGCGGCGGTGGCGACAACTCCCCCACTCCCGCCAGCAAGGGCATGTTGCCCAAGGTCTCTCCGCGCCAGTTTGTTCCGCCCATGGCGGTGGTCAACAATCCGAATCCAAAGCTGCTGATGGAGCCCACCATCATTGCGCAGACCGATGTCGCGCTGCCCAACGTGAAGATGCCGGTGTGGGGCGATCCGTTCGGCAAGGCCGGACCGCTTTCCAACGGGCCGGGCTCGGGCGGCGGCATCGGTTCGGGCTCGGGCGGCGGAGTCGGCTCCGGTTCGGGTCCGGGGTTCGGGCCGGGTTCGGGCGGCGGCTTCGGCGGCGGCGTCTACAAGATTGGCGGCGGCGTTTCTTCCCCGCAGTTGCTCTTCAAGGTCGAGCCGGAGTACTCCGAAGAAGCCCGCAAGGCGAAGTTCCAGGGCACCGTGGTGCTCTATGTCGTGGTGGACGAGAAGGGCATGCCGCAGGACCTGAAAGTGGTTCGCCCTTTGGGTCTGGGCTTGGACGAAAAGGCCATCGAAGCGGTCACCAAGTGGCGCTTCAAGCCCGGCTACAAGGACGGACGGCCAGTCAAGGTGGCGGCCACCATCGAGGTCAATTTCCGGCTTCTATAGCCCCGGCGCACTCCGCGCAGGGGCAGATCCGCCGTAGGTAGTCGAACGAGTAGATTCCCGTGTTGTGCCCGTCGTTCCAGTTCAGGCGCACGGCGTAGTTCCCCACCGGTTCGGCCGATTCCATCTTGAGTGCCGGTTTGTACATCTGGAACGGGTTGGTGGACAGATCGGTCTTCTGCGGAGGCGTGCCGTGCGCGCCCGTGCAGGTGGCGCACGGGCACCGGTCGCGCAGATAGGCGAGCGTGTACTCGCTGTGGTGGCCGTCCTTCCAGTCGATATGAATCCCCTTTGACTTGGAGATGGCGATGTGTTCGGGTTCCGCCGTTGAAGTCTTTGCCTGGTTCATGTCCCCTGTACCCGCTGGATGTCCCGCACGCCGGAGATGCGGCGCATGGTGGAAAGGACCCGCTCGAGCTGCTTCTTGTCCTTGACCTCGACCGTCATCTCCACCGTGCCGCCGCTGCCGCCTTTTTCGGTTTCCTGGTGCGCTTCCAGAGTCGAGATGTTACAGCTTTCGTTGTACAGAACGGTGGTCAATTGGTGCAGCATGCCCGGACGGTCGTCGATCTGCACGGAGAGCTTCACCGGGAAGGACTCGCGCGTGGCCCGCGCCCACTCCACTTCGATCTTGCGGTCGGTCTCGTAGAGCAGGTTCTGCACGTTCGGACAGTTCTGGGAATGCACGCCCACGCCCTTTCCTCGGGTGATGTAGCCGACAATCGCCTCACCCCGGATCGGGTTGCAGCACTTGGCTCGATAGACCAGCAGATCGTCGATGCCCTTGACCTTGATGACGAGGTCTTCTCCGGCAGCGATGGAGTGCCCCTCGGGCGCCGGCGCCGCCGGCCGAGCCTTGGGCGCTTCGGCCGGGACCACGTCGGGAGCCAGCTTGTGCAGCACCTGGCGCGCCGAGTACTTGCCATAGCCAAGGGCCGCGTGCAGGTCCTCCACCTTGCTGCAACCGTACTCGGCCGCAACACTCTCCATCTCCGCGCGCGAAACCCGGCTCATGGCCACGCCCAGCCGGCGCGCCTCCCGCTCCAGGAAACCCTGGCCGATCTCGATCGCCCGCGCACGCTCCAGGGCGTTGATCACGTGCCGGATCTTGTTACGGGCCCGCTGCGTCTTGACCACCGCCAGCCAGTCGCGGCTGGGCACGTGGCCCGGCTGGGTCAGGATCTCGACCACGTCGCCGTTCTTCAGCGTGTACTTGAGCGGGACAATGCGGCCGTTGGCCTTGGCGCCCACGCAGGTATGGCCGATGTCGCTGTGGATGGCATAGGCGAAGTCGATGGGAGTGGCCTCCCGCGGCAGCACAATCACCTTGCCGCGGGGCGTGAACGTGTAGACCTCCTCCGGATACAGCTCGACCTTCAGGCCCGACATGAACTCCGCCGGGTCGCGCAGTTCTTTCTGCAACTCCACCAGTTGCCGGAGCCAGACGATGCGCTCATCGCCCGTACCCTGGCCCTTCTTCCCCTCCTTGTACTTCCAGTGCGCCGCGATGCCCTCCTCCGCGATGCGGTGCATCTTCTCGGTGCGGATCTGGACCTCGAAGGCGTGCCCGCCCGGACCGATGACCGAGGTGTGCAGCGACTGGTACAGGTTCGGCCGCGGGATGGCGATAAAGTCCTTGATGCGGCCGGGAATCGGGTGCCACTCGGTGTGAATTACCCCGAGAGCCGCGTAACAGTTGCGAACCGAATCGGTGATGATCCGCAGGCCCAGCAGATCGTAGACCTGGTCGATGCCGATCTTCTGCCGCTTCAGTTTTTCGTAGACCGAGTAGGGCCGCTTCACCCGGGCCTCGACCCGGGCCGGGATCTTCTCGGCCGCCAGCTTTGACTCGACGTGCGCTTTGACCGCGTCCAGGAAATCCAGGCCGGCCTGCCGGCGGCTTTCAATCGCGCCAACCACTTCCTGGTGGGCCTCCGGCTGGAGGTAGCGGAACGCCAGGTCTTCCAGTTCCCCGCGTATCTTCCCCATGCCGAGGCGGTGCGCGATGGGAGCGTAGATCTCCAGGGTCTCCTGGGAGATCCGCTCCTGCGACTCGCGGCTGTGAAACCCGAGAGTGCGCATGTTGTGGAGCCGGTCGCCCAGCTTGACGATGATCACGCGGATGTCGCTGACCATCGCCAGAAGCATCTTGCGAAGGCTCTCGGCCTGGCGCTCCTCGCGCGAGTACATCTTGATCTTGCGCAGCTTGGTGACGCCGTCCACGCAGCGGCCGACCTCTTCGCCG